>JAFABT010000318.1 GCA_023425905.1 Actinomycetes bacterium
GGCCGCTGCACGCAGGAGTTCGCCGGGGGATGGGTGGTCGACGGGCCCGACGGCGTCGCCTTCCCGGTCGAGCCGTCGCCGTACGAGGAGTGGCAGCGCCTCCGCGGCGCCGAGGGGTTCCTCGGCCTCCCCGTCGGCGCGGCCCGGTGCACGGACGGGGACGAGAGCCGGTCGTGCGAGCAGCGCTTCCAGGGCGCGACGCTCGGCTGGCGCGACGACGCGTCGGGCGCCGGCCCGGGGCGGGCCACGGTCCTCGACGTCGACGACCCGATGAGCCTCGTCGTCGTCGTCAACAAGCAACGGCCGATGCAGCCGTCGACCTTCGAGCCGCCCGAGCTCACCGGGGTCGGCGGCGCGTTCCAGCTGCGGCCCGAGGCGGCTGCGGCCTTCGGCGACCTCCGGGACGCCGCCGAGAAGGCGGGTGTTCCGGTCCGCGCGAGCTCGGGCTACCGCTCCTACGGCGAGCAGCGCATCACGTACGACAAGTGGGTCTCGCAGCTCGGGCGCGCACGCGCGGACGAGCTCTCGGCACGCGCGGGTCACTCGGAGCACCAGACGGGGCTCGCGGTGGACCTCCACGCGGTCGGCACGTCGTGCCAGCGCTACCAGTGCTTCGGCGACACCGAGGCGGGCGAGTGGGTCGCGAAGCACGCGCACGAGTTCGGCTTCCTCATCCGGTTCCGTGCCGGCGCGGAGGACGTCACGGGCTACGACGCCGAGCCGTGGCACCTGCGGTACGTCGGCAAGGCGCTCGCCCGGGACATGCGCGCGCTCGGGGCGCGCACGCTCGAGGAGCACCTCGGGCTGCCGGCCGCCCCGACGTACTGAGGCTCGGCGTCCCCTCGGGCCCTGTCACCGCCCGCGCGGGTGCCGGGAGGACTAGCGTTGGTCTTGTGAGCACACCCACTCCGCTGACCCTGCCCGACGCCGACGACGCCCCGGACGTGCCCACCGGCACCGCGGGCCGCGACGCGGCGGCCGACCACGGCCTCGACCCCGCGTGGGTCCGGCGCCTCGTCGCCGTCGCCCTCGACGAGGACCTTGGCCCGGCGCCCGGCCGTGACGTCACGAGCCAGGCGACGATCGACCCGGATGCGCGCGGCGTCGCGCACCTCATGGCCCGCCAGCCCGGGGTCGTCGCAGGCCTCGTCACGGTTGCCGAGGTGCTCGACCAGGTGGCGGAGCGCCTCGGGTCGGCCCCGGTCGACGTCGAGCTGCGCGCGGCCGACGGAGAGGAGGTCACGCGCGGCCAGGTTCTCGCGGTGCTCCGGGGCCCGGTGCTCGTCCTGCTCGTCGCCGAGCGCACCATGCTCAACATCGCCTCCCGTGCGTCGGGCGTCGCGACCCACACCCACGCGTGGACGCGCGTGCTCGCTGAGACCGTCGGCCCGGACGGGCGGCGCGCCCAGGTGCTCGACACCCGCAAGACCACGCCCGGGCTCCGTGAGCTCGAGAAGTACGCGGTGCGCTGCGGGGGCGGCACGAACAAGCGCATGGGCCTCTTCGACGTCGCGATGGTCAAGGACAACCACGTCGTCGCCGCGGGGTCCGTGACGGCGGCCGTCCACAAGGTGCAGGAGGCCTTCCCCGGCGTCGACATCCAGGTCGAGGCGGACACCCGGGCGCAGGCGCTCGAGGCGCTCGATGCCGGGGCGCGGTTCCTGCTGCTCGACAACATGTCGACCGCGCAGCTGAGCGAGGTCGTCGTCGCGGTGCGCGCGTGGGAGCAGGCGGCGGCGAGGGGCCTCGGGCCCGACGAGCCGGCGCCGCACGTCGAGCTCGAGGCGACGGGCAACCTCACGCTCGACCGGGCGCGCGAAGTCGCTGCGACCGGGGTCGACCACCTCTCCGTCGGAGCGCTCACCCACTCCTCGCCCATCCTTGACCTCGCGCTCGACCTCGTCGAGCGGGGCTGAGCCGCCGCGAGTTCGGCACCGTGAGCTCGACGACGCGGGTCACGCGCTGCTCGGGGGCCCGGGCCCAGCGGGACGCGTCCTCGTGCCCACCGGTCCGGCCGATACGATGACCGGGTGACGCAGCCGGACGCCCCCGCCCCCCAGCCCGTCGACCTCCCGGTGGACGACGTCCCGGACCAGGTCCGGGTGCGACGTGACAAGCGCGAGCGCATCCTCGCCGCGGGCGGCGAGGCGTACCCGGTGAGCGTCGCGCGCACGCACACGATCGCCGCGGTGCGCGAGGGCTGGGGTCATCTCGAGCAGGGCGAGGAGACGACGGACGTCGTCGGCGTCGCGGGGCGCGTCGTCTTCCAGCGCAACACCGGCAAGCTCTGCTTCGTGACGATCCAGGACGGCGCCGGGGCGCGGCTGCAGGGCATGCTCTCCCTCGCGGAGGTGGGCTCGGAGCAGCTCGAGGCGTTCAAGGCGGACGTCGACCTCGGTGACCACCTCTTCCTCCACGGGCGTGTCATCTCCTCCCGTCGCGGGGAGCTCTCGGTCATGGCGGACGCCTGGGCGCTCGCGGCCAAGGCGCTGCGCCCGCTGCCGAACCTCTACGAGCGCGAGGACGGCACGCAGGCCGCGCTGAGCGAGGAGGCGCGGGTGCGGCAGCGCTACGTCGACCTCATCGCGCGCCCCGCGGCCCGCGACATGGTCCGGCTGCGCTCCGCGGTCGTGCGGTCGCTGCGGGACAACTTCCACGCGCGCGACTTCATCGAGGTCGAGACGCCCATGCTGCAGACCATCCACGGCGGGGCCGCGGCGAGGCCGTTCTCGACGCACATGAATGCGTTCGACCTCGAGCTGTTCCTGCGCATCGCGCCCGAGCTCTTCCTCAAGCGCGCCGTCGTCGGCGGCGTCGAGCGCGTCTTCGAGATCAACCGCAACTTCCGCAACGAGGGCGCAGACTCCTCGCACTCGCCGGAGTTCGCGATGCTCGAGGCCTACGAGGCCTACGGCGATTACGACACGATGGCCGCCCTCACGAAGAATCTCGTCCAGACGGCTGCGCAGGACGCGCTCGGGACGACGCTCGTCACCCTTCCTGACGGTGAGGAGTACGAGCTCGGCGGCGAATGGGCCGCGATCACGATGTACGACTCGTTGTCGTCGGCCCTGGGCGTCGAGATCACCCCGGAGACCTCGGTTGCCGAACTGCTCACGTTCGTCGAGAAGTTCGACCTGCAGATCAATCCTGCACGTCAGAACCACGGCAAGCTCGTTGAGGAGCTCTGGGAGTTCCACGTCGGTGACCACCTGCACGCACCGACCTTCGTCCGCGACTTCCCGGTCGAGACGAGCCCGCTCACCCGGGACCACCGGACGCGTCCGGGCATGGTCGAGAAGTGGGACCTCTACATTCGCGGCTTCGAGCTCGCCACGGCGTACTCGGAGCTCGTCGACCCCGTGATCCAGCGGCAGCGCTTCGAGGCGCAGGCGATCCTCGCGGCGGCGGGCGACGACGAGGCGATGGTGCTCGACGAGGACTTCCTCACGGCCATGGAGTTCGCGATGCCCCCGTCGGGCGGGATGGGCATGGGCATCGACCGGCTCCTCATGGCCCTCACGGGGCAGGGCATCCGCGAGACGATCCTCTTCCCGCTCGTCAAGCCGTCGCCGCGCGCCTGAGGAGTCTCGGGATGCGTCACGGGTGCAGGCCGGTGCGTAGGATCGAGCCATGAACGATCTGCTCCTCGCGATCGGTGCCCTCGTCCCCTCGATCGGTGTCGGCTTTCTCTTCTGGCTCGCGATGCGCTCGGTCATCAATGCTGATCGCACCGAGCGGGCAGCCCTTGCGCGTCTCGAGGCGCAGGAGGACGCGGAGCGCGCCGCGGCCGCGAGGAATGGCGAGGCGGCGTCACCCTCGCTCTGACATGTGCGCATTGTGTGAAGCGCAGAGAATGGGCGCTCCGCATCAAGGCCCGGCCCATACCGAGTGATGCCTTTCTTTTGACGACTCGCATCGTCGGTGACATGCTTGCGGTCACCGGAATCTCGTGAGGGGCGGGCGTCGCCATGGTCGACGCCCGGAAGGAACGGTGCTGATCCGGACCACACACAGCGGAGGCAATTGATGGTCAAGAAGACGCAGGTCATCCTCATCGATGACATCGACGGCAGCCCGGCCGACGAGACGGTGACGTTCGCGCTCGACGGCGTGTCCTACGAGATCGATCTCACCTCGGCCCGTGCGACCGAGCTGCGCGAGGCCCTCGCGTCGTGGGTCGGCCACGCCCGCCGTGCTGGCGGCACGCGCACCCCGGCACGCCGCGGGGGGTCGTCGTCGGGGCGCCGCCCGAGCCGCAACCCCGAGACGCAGAAGATCCGCGAGTGGGCGCGCGAGAACGGGTTCACCGTCTCCGAGCGCGGCCGCATCTCCGCGGACGTCGCCGCGGCCTACGAGGCCGCGCACTGACCTCGGGCTGCTCTGGACGCAGCGACGCCCCCGTCACCTCTCGAGGTGGCGGGGGCGTCGTCGTGCGATCGGCGTCGGGGTCCGGCGCTCAGTCGCGAACAGCCCGGGGAGCGGTGAGCTCGCGCACGGCCGCGTAGCGGGCGCGGATCGCTGCGCCGGGTGTCGCGTCGGCAGGCGCCGCGGTGTGCTCGGTGTCCGAGGCCTCCCACCGCGGCGGGGTGTCGCCGCCGAGGAGCACCCACGCCGCCTGTCGTGCGGCGCCGTCGGCCACATACTCGCCCGGCTCCGGCACCTGCGTGTCGAGGCCGAGCACGGAGGGTGCGAGCGCGCGCACCGCGCGCGACCTGGCGCCGCCGCCGATGAGCACGGCACGCCCCGCGGGGATGCCGAGGTCGACGATGGCTGCGAGCCCGTCCGCGAGCCCGCAGAGCAGGCCCTCGACCGAGGCGCGGGCGAGGTTGGCCGCGGTCGCCGACTCGAGGGTGAGCCCGTGGAAGGCGCCCGTCGCGTCCGGCCGGTTGGGGGTGCGCTCACCCTCGAGGTACGGCACGAGCGTGAGGCCGCCCGCGCCAGGCTCGGCGGAGAGCGCGAGCTCGGAGAGTCCTTCGTGGTCGAGGCCAAGGATCGTGCGAGCTGCGTCGAGCACGCGGGAGGCGTTGAGCGTGCACGCGAGCGGGAGGAACGCCCCCGTCGCGTCCGCGAAGCCCGACACGAGCCCTGAGGCGTCGGCGACCGGGGTCGCGGAGATCGCGCTCACGACGCCCGAGGTGCCGATCGACACCGCGACGTCGCCGACCTCGAGGCCGAGGCCGAGCGCGGCCGCAGCGTTGTCGCCCGCACCGGGGCCGAGGACGACGCCCTCGGGGATGCCGGGGTGCGCGACCGTGCGGCCGGCCTCCTCAGAGGGACCGAGCACGCGGGGAAGCACCACGCCGGAGGTGTCCCGACGCAGGGCAAGGTCGAGGATGTCGCGGCGGTACTCGCCCGTCGCGGGGGACCAGTAGCCGGTGCCGGAGGCGTCGGACCGGTCGGTGACGAGGGCGTCGAGGCCCGGGGCGCCGGCGAGGCGCCACGTGAGCCAGTCGTGGGGGAGTGCGACGGCCGCGACGCGTGCGGCGTTGTCGGGCTCGGCGTCCGCGAGCCAGCGCAGCTTCGTCACCGTGTAGGAGGCGACGGGCACGGAGCCCGTGGCCTCGGCCCAGGCGGTCGCGCCGCCGTCGAGCTCGGCGACGAGGTCGCTCGCCGCGGCGGCCGAGCGGGTGTCGTTCCACAGCAGGGCGTCGCGGATCACGGCGCCGTCGGCGTCGAGCGCGACCATGCCGTGCTGCTGCCCGCCGACCGCGATCGCGGAGACGTCGTCAAGACCGCCCGCGTCGGCGACGGCCTCGAGCAGCGCGGTCCACCAGTGCTCAGGATCGATCGCGGTGCCGTCCGGGTGCGACGCGCGACCGGAGCGCACGAGCGCTCCGGTCGCGGCGTCGCGGACGACGACCTTGCAGGACTGGGTGGAGGAGTCCACCCCGGCTACGAGAGTCATCGAGCAGGCCGTCCTTGTCCTAGTTCCGGTTCAGCGGGTCAGCGGGCGCCGAGCGCGTGCTCGAGGGCCAGCTGGTTGAGGCGGACGAAGCCGAAGCCCTTGGCGCCGACGGCGTCGGCGTCGACGTCCTCGTAGGCCGAGGTGTCGGCGAGGAACGCCTCGAGGGTCTCGCCCTCGGCGAGCGTGGGCTCGGCGAGCGAGAACACGCCGGACGCCTCGAGCGCCTCCTGGACCTCCGGGTCCGCGCGGAACGCGAGGGCGCGCTCCTTGAGGATGAGGTACGTGCGGATGTTCGCCTCGGCGGAGGCCCAGACGCCCTCGAAGTCCTCGGTGCGCGAGGGCTTGTAGTCGAAGTGCTTGGCGCCGGTGTAGCGCGGGCCACCGCTCGGGAAGCCGTTCTCGAGCAGGTCGACCGTCGCGAAGGCGGAGAAGACGTCGCCGTGACCGAAGACGAGGTCCTGGTCGAACTTGATCGAGCGCTGGCCGTTGAGGTCGATGTGGAAGAGCTTGTCCTGCCACAGCGCCTGGGCGATGCCCGTCGTGAAGTTGAGGCCGGCCATCTGCTCGTGGCCCGTCTCCGGGTTGAGGCCGACGATGTCGCCGTTCTCGAGGGTGGAGATGAGGCCGAGCGCGTGGCCGATCGTCGGGAGCAGGATGTCGCCGCGGGGCTCGTTCGGCTTGGGCTCGAGCGCGATGCGCATGCCGTAGCCCTTGGACTTGATGTACGCGGCGACGGTGTCGATGCCCTCGGCGTAGCGGGCGTGCGCGGCGTAGAGGTCCTTGGCCGAGTCGTACTCGGCGCCCTCGCGGCCGCCCCACATGACGAAGGTCTCCGCGTCGAGCTCGGCGGCGAGGTCGACGTTGCGGAGGATCTTGCGGAGCGCGTAGCGGCGCACCTGGCGGTCGTTCGACGTGAACGCGCCGTCCTTGAACATCGGGTGGCTGAAGGTGTTGGTCGTCACCATCTCGACGGTGACGCCGGTGTCGGCGAGCGCCTGGCGGAAGTTGCCGAGGATGCGGTCGCGCTCGGCGGCGTCGGAGCCGAAGGGGACGACGTCGTCGTCGTGGAAGGTGACGTGCGCTGCGCCGAGCTCGGCGAGCTTGTGGACGGACTCGACCGGGTCGAGCCACGGGCGGGTGGCGCTGCCGAACTGGTCCTGGGCGTTCCAGCCGACGGTCCAGAGGCCGAAGCTGAAGCGGTCTTCACGGGTGGGGGTCAGGCTCACGGTAGGTCTCCTCGTCGAGATTTGTCTTACGGATGAACTTATTGCCCGCGGACGCTAAGGTCAACCCATGGTCGATGACAGCCTGGCACCCCGCCTGCGGGACCCGCTAGGGACCCTGGGTCCGTTGTCGGCCCGCCGCTTCGCCGCGTCCGCGCCCGCTCGGCGCGGCGCGCGGCAGGGCAGCCTCCGCGAGCACAACCTCGCCCTCGTCCTCGCCCACGTCGTCGCGTCGAGCCGCACCGAACCCGGCCCGTCCCGCGCCGATCTCGCCGCCCGCACGGGTCTCACCCGCGGCGCCGTCTCCGCGCTCGTCGACCAGCTGCTCGCCGCCGACCTCCTCGTCGAGGGGGAGCCCGAGCCCAGCCAGCGCGCCGGCCGTCCCGCGGTCCCGCTCGAACCCGCCCAGGGCACGGTCGTCGGCCTCGGCGCGGAGATCAACGTCGACTACCTCGGCCTCACCGCACGCGACCTGTACGGCGA
>JAFABT010000364.1 GCA_023425905.1 Actinomycetes bacterium
CCGACGGGTGGAAGATCCCCGCGAGGACGTCACGGTAGAGCCGACCGAGCTCCGAGCCGTTGTAGAACGACGAGCCCCCCGCGACCCGGATCGCCTTGTCGACGACGTCGCGCGCCGTCTCCGTCGCTCGGACCTTGAGCGCGACGACCTTGGCGAACCACAGCCCACCGTGGTCGACGAGGTCGTCGACGTCCCGAGCGAGCGCGTCGATCTGCGGGTCGAGGCCGTCCTGGACGATCGCAGCGTCCGCGACCCGCCACCGGATGTCTGGGTCCTGCGCGTAGCTGCGCCCACCGTTCTTCATCGACGTCCTGCGGTGGGCCGCCTCGACCGCGAGGTCGAGCGCCCGCGCGCCGATGCCCGCGTAGACGGCGGCAAGCAGGATCTCGAAGACCGCGAAGAGGGCGAAGATGAACAGGTCGGCGCTCGGCCCGGGTGGCAGCGTGCGGTAGACGCGGTGCGGCTCAGCGCGGGCACCGGACAAGACGGTGGTGCACGACTGCGTCGCACGCATTCCGAGCGTGTCCCAATCGGACGCCACCGAGATCCCCGACGCGTCACGTGCGAGGACCGCGTGGACGAGTACCGGAGCCGCCGGGTCGGACTCGTCCTTGCCGAAGACGGCCAGTCGGGTCCACGCCGGGCTGCCCGACGTGAAGGTCTTCTTTCCGGTGAAGTGGTACGACCCGTCCTCGTGCCTCTCGGCCCGGGTGCGGGAGTCGAACATCACGAGGTCGTTGCCGGCCTCGGAGTTGCCGAACGCGAAGATCTCGCCCTGGGCCGCCTCCTCGAGGATGAAGCGCGCGGCACTGTCCCCGCGCGCGAGCATGACCGCCGCAAGCCCGGTGACCACGAGGTGCATGTTGACGACGAGTGCCGTCGCCGGAGATGCCCCCGCGAGCCTGCGCTGCTCGCGTGACACCTCCACGAGGCTGAGCCCGAGTCCGCCCATGTCCGTCGGCACGAACGACCGCAGGTAGCCCGTTGCGGCGAGGTCGGCGAGGTCGTCGTGCGGGAAGCTTGCGTCGCGGTCATGGGCGGCCGCGCGGGATCGGATGGTCTCGAGCAGGCTGGCGTCGAGCACGGGGGTCGCGGGCACGTACGGGCCTCTCAGTCGGTGCGGTGGTGGGACGGGGCGCCCATCGACCTCAACCTCGGGCAGGATGCACGTATGCCCGAGACCACCGACCTCTTCGCTGTCCAGTACACCTACGCCCAGAACGCAGCGGCACTCGACGAGTTGCGCCCCGCGCACCGCGCCTACCTCGGCATGCTCGCCGACCAGGGCGTCGTCCGCGGATCCGGTCCCTTCGTCGACGACGGCCCGGCAGGCGCGCTGCTCGTGTTCGCCGCCCCTGACCGTGCCACGCTCGACGCCCACCTCGAGGCGGACCCCTTCGCGCGGGCGGGCCTCATCGCCGCCACCGAGGTTCGTCATTGGCGCCTCGTGCTCGGCGGCTGGGCCGCACAGTCCTGAGGCCGCGGGCGCTCGCCCGTCAGGACGCGCGGGACGTCAGAACTCTTCCTCGGCCGCGGCGGCCTCGGCGGTCGCGACGCGGTCGCGACGCGTCTTGAGCAGGCTGAGCACGGTCGCCACCACGAGCGTTCCGAGAATGACCGTGAGCGAGAGCCAGATCGGGATCTCCGGGGCCCAGTCGACGTGCTCCCCGCCGTTGATGAAGGCCACCTCGTTCGTGTGGAGCGCCTCGAGCACGAGCTTGACCCCGATGAATCCGAGGATGACCGACAGCCCCTGGGACAGGTAGACGAGCCGGCTGAGCAGACCTCCGAGCAGGAAGTACAGTTGGCGCAGCCCGAGCAACGCGAAGGCGTTCGTCATGAAGACGATGTACGGCTCCTTCGTGAGCCCGAAGATCGCCGGGATCGAGTCGAGCGCGAACAGGACGTCCGTCGACCCGATCGCGACCATGACGATGAGCATCGGGGTGAGGTGGCGGCGCCCGTCGATGCGCGTCGTGAGGGCGTCGCCGTGATACGTCTCGGTCGTCGGCACGATGCTGCGCAGGACGCGGACGAGAGCGGTCTCCTTGTACTCCTCGACCTCCTCGGCATCGCTGTGCGACTCACGGGCGAGCTTGATCGCGGTGTAGACGAGGAAGGCGCCGAAGACGTAGAACACCCAGGAGAACTGCTCGATCGCAGCTGCGCCGGCGATGATGAAGATCGTCCGGAGGAAGAGCGCGATCGCGACCCCGACGAGCAGGACCTTCTGCTGGTAGATCCGGGGGACGGCGAACTTCGTCATGATGATGAGGAAGACGAAGAGGTTGTCGACGGAGAGGCTCTTCTCGGTGACGTAGCCCGCGAAGTACTCCGAGCCGTGGCCCCAGCCCCACACGATCCCCAGGCCGAGGCCGAACACGCACGCCATGACGATGTAGACGGTCGACCAGAAGGCCGACTCGCGGAACGTCGGCTCGTGCGGCTTGCGGACGTGGGAGTAGAAGTCGAAGAACAGCAGCCCGATGATGAACAGGGCGCTGACGATCCAGATCCACAGCGGAACGTGCACGTGTACCTCCGGTACGTACGGGTGAGTACCGGAGGTCTCGCCCGCCCGGACGGCCCCGAGAACGGGCGGCGGACCAGTGGCACCGGGCACGCGACGTCGCGGACCGTGATGACGACACCACTGCGGGGGCTACTCCCCTCCAACCTTCCCAGCATAGGGCACCGTGGCGCGTCACCACCGGGCGTCCCTTCCCCAGGAACGGCCGTCAGGACGTCGCGTCGACCATCTGGCGCAGCTCCTTCTTGAGTCCGGAGATCTCGTCCCGCAGCCGACCAGCGAGCTCGAACTGCAGCTCCGCCGCAGCGGCGTGCATCTGGTCCGTCAGCTCCTGGATGAGCTGGGCGAGATCGCTCGACGCCGCCCCGGCGAGCCGCTCGCGACTCGTGGGCTGCTCCGCGCCTCGTCGCCCAGCCGTCGACTTGCGGTACCCGCCCGCGAGTAGCTCGGCGGTGTCGATGTCCTCCCGGGCGAGCTGGTCGGTGATGTCGGCGATCTTCTTGCGCAACGGCTGCGGGTCGATGCCGTGCTCGGCGTTGTACGCGACCTGCTTGGCACGGCGCCGCGTCGTCTCCTCGATCGCGTAGGCCATGCCGGGGGTGACTCGGTCCGCGTACATGTGGACCTGACCCGAGACGTTACGAGCGGCGCGGCCGATCGTCTGGATGAGGGAGGTCCCCGAGCGGAGGAATCCCTCCTTGTCCGCGTCGAGGATTGCGACGAGAGACACCTCAGGCAGGTCGAGGCCCTCGCGGAGCAGGTTGATGCCGACGAGCACGTCGAACTCCCCGAGCCGCAACTCACGCAGCAGCTCGACACGACGCAGCGTGTCGACCTCGGAGTGCAGGTACTGCACCCGGACGCCCTTGTCGAGGAAGTAGTCCGTGAGGTCCTCGGCCATCTTCTTCGTGAGGGTCGTGACGAGCACCCGCTCGTCACGGTCGACCCGGACCCGGATCTCCTCGAGGAGGTCGTCGATCTGGCCCTCGGTCGGCTTGACGACGACCTCGGGGTCGACGAGTCCCGTCGGCCGGATGATCTGCTCGACGACGCCGTCGGAGATGCCGAGCTCGTACTTGCCCGGGGTCGCGGACAGGTACACCGTCTGACCGATCCGCTCGACGAACTCCTCCCACCGCAACGGCCGGTTGTCCATCGCGCTCGGCAGCCGGAACCCGAAGTCGACGAGGTTGCGCTTGCGGGACATGTCACCCTCGTACATCGCGCCGATCTGCGGCACGGTCACGTGCGACTCGTCGATGACGAGGAGGAAGTCCTCCGGGAAATAGTCGAGCAGCGTGTGCGGTGGTGTGCCGGGCTCCCGCCCGTCGATGTGACGGGAGTAGTTCTCGATCCCCGAGCACGAACCGATCTGCCGCATCATCTCGATGTCGTACGTCGTGCGCATCCGGAGCCGCTGGGCCTCGAGGAGCTTGCCCTGCTGCTCGAGAACCTCGAGACGGTCGTGGAGCTCGGCCTCGATCGAACTGATCGCCCGGTGCATCCGCTCCTCGCCCGCGACGTAGTGCGTCGCCGGGAAGATGAAGACCTCCTGCTGGCTCCGGATGACGTCTCCCGTGAGCGGGTGGAGCAGGGCAATCGCCTCGATCTCGTCACCGAAGAACTCGATGCGGATCGCGAGCTCCTCGTAGACGGGGATGATCTCGACGGTGTCCCCGCGGACCCGGAACGTTCCTCGGGTGAAGGCGACGTCGTTGCGCGAGTACTGCATCGAGACGAAGCGCCGGAGCAGCGCGTCCCGGTCGACCTGGTCGCCGACGGCGAGCCGCACCATGCGGTCGACGTACTCCTCGGGGGTCCCGAGGCCGTAGATGCAGGAGACGGACGCGACGACGACGACGTCACGCCGGGTGAGCAGCGAGCTCGTCGCCGAGTGCCGCAGCCGCTCGACCTCGTCGTTGATCGCTGAGTCCTTCTCGATGTACGTGTCCGTCTGAGCGATGTACGCCTCAGGCTGGTAGTAGTCGTAGTACGAGACGAAGTACTCGACCGCGTTGTTGGGCAGCAGCTCCCGGAACTCGTTCGCGAGCTGGGCGGCGAGCGTCTTGTTGGGCGCCATGACGAGGGTGGGACGCTGCACCTGCTCGATGAGCCATGCCGTCGTCGCCGACTTGCCGGTTCCCGTCGCACCGAGCAGCACGACGTCCTTCTCCCCCGCGTTGAGGCGCTGCGCGAGCTCAGCGATCGCCGCAGGCTGGTCGCCCGACGGGGTGTACTCGGAGATCACCTCGAAGGGGGCGACGGAGCGCTGCAGGTCGGTGACAGGTCGCATGCCACCACGGTACGTCGCACCACCGACAGCGACGACGCGGGCGGGTCGCACACCCGCTGCGTGGTTAGGCTCGTCCCGGGTCCACCGACCCGGCTGATGGTCACGTAGCTGGCAGCCCCGGGTCGCGCACCATCGTCCAGCAGATCGGAGTACACGTGACACCCGCTCCCGGGCTCGGCGGCGGCATGGGCGCAGGTATGGGCCGCGGAGGGCTCGGCTCCTACCGCGCCGACCCGTCCGTCCGCTCCGCGAGGCTCACGCGAGGCACGCTGCGGCGTGTGGCCGGGTTCGGACGCCCCTACCGCAGGTGGCTCGTCGCCTTCGTGCTCCTCATCGGCCTCGACGCCGCGATCGGCGCAGCCACGCCGCTCGTCCTCAAGGCGATCATCGACGACGGCATCGCCGAGTCCCGCGAGGACCTCGTGCTCTGGCTGTCCGGACTCGTCGCGGTCCTCGCCCTCGTGACGGGCGCGCTCACGATGCTGCAGCGCTGGTTCTCCGCGCGCATCGGTGAGCACCTCATCCTCGACCTGCGATCGACCGTGTTCGACCACGTCCAGCGCATGCCGCTCGCCTTCTTCGCCCGCACGAGGACCGGGGCGCTCGTCCAACGGATCAACGGCGACGTCCTCGGCGCGCAGCAGGCCTTCACCTCGACCCTGTCGAACGTCTTCTCCAACACGCTCACGGTCGTCTTCGTCCTGGCCGCCATGCTGACGATGTCCTGGCAGCTCACGCTCGTCTCGCTGTGCCTGCTGCCCGCCTTCGTCCTGCCGGCTCGCTGGATCGGGCCGCGGCTGGCCCGGATCACGCGCGAGGCCTACGACATCAACGCGGACGTCGCGCAGATCATGAACGAGCGGTTCAACGTCGCAGGCGCCCAGCTCGCCAAGACCTACGGCCGCCCCGAGGACGAGTCCACCCACTACCGAGCAGCCGCCAGCCGGGTGCGCGACATCGGGGTCCGCCAGGCGATGTACGGCACGGTGTTCCGCACGTCGCTCACGACCGTCGCCGCTGTGGCGGTCGCGGTCGTCTACGCGCTCGGCGGGCTCCAGGCCGTCCAGGGCCAGCTCACGGTCGGGGTGCTCGTTGCCCTCACCGCGTACCTCACCCGGCTCTACGGCCCCCTCACGGCGCTGTCCAACGTCCAGGTCGACGTCATGACTGCCCTCGTGAGCTTCGAGCGTGTGTTCGAGGTCCTCGACCTCCGACCGACCGTGACGGACGCGCCGGACGCCCGTGACCTCCGGCGTGCTGTCGAGGCCCGTGGCGCCGACGTCGAGCTGGACCACGTGACCTTCCGCTACCCGGGTCCCGAGGAGGTCTCACTCGCCTCGCTCGAGGCCGTCGCCACCCTGGGCCCCGCCCCCGAGGGCGACACGCTTCACGACGTCAGCGTGCACGTCCCTGCAGGGAGCACCGTCGCCCTCGTCGGGCCGTCCGGCGCCGGCAAGACGACGCTCAGCCACCTCGTCGTGCGGCTCTACGACCCCACGTCGGGCGCGGTGAGGATCGCGGGCGAGGATCTTCGCGATGTGACAAGCGCGTCGGTCCGCGCGACGGTCGGCACCGTCCCGCAGGACGCCCACATGTTCCACGACTCGATCGCGAACAACCTTCGCTTCGCGCGTCCAGCAGCCTCCGACGCCGAGCTCGAGGACGCGCTCCGTGCAGCGCACGTATGGGACCTCGTGGCCTCGTTGCCCGACGGCCTCGCGACCGTCGTCGGCGACCGCGGCTACCGGCTCTCCGGCGGGGAGCGGCAGCGGCTCGCCATCGCGCGCCTGCTTCTCAAGGCGCCCGACGTCGTCGTCCTCGACGAGGCGACCGCGCACCTCGACTCGGAGTCCGAGCACGCCGTCCAGCAGGCCTTCGCGACCGCCCTCGTCGGGCGGACGTCCCTCGTCATCGCCCACCGGCTCTCGACGATCCGCGACGCCGACGCGATCGTCGTGCTCGACAAGGGCCGCGTCGTCGCCCACGGCACGCATGACGCCCTGCTCGCCGAGGGCGGGCTCTATGCGGATCTCTACCGCCAGCAGTTCGCCGACCAGGCCTGAGCGGCACGCCCTTGTGGCCAGCTGGCACGCCCGTCAGAGCTGCTCGACGGAACCCTCCTCAGCTGCCTGACGCTCCAGCCGCTGCCAGAGCGCGTCGACCTGCGCACGGAGATGCGACTCGGATCCGCTCCCGTCGAGCACGAGGTCCGCGGCGGCGAGCCGCTCATCGTCGCTCGCCTGCGCGTCGATCCGTGACGCGGCGTCCAGCGCCGTGAGCCCTCGGCCGCTCACGAGCCGGTTGAGCCGTTGCTCGCGCGGAGCGTGGACGACGACGACGATGTGGAAGTCGGCTGCCTGCCCCGTCTCGACGAGCAGCGGGATGTCGTGGACGACGACGGCGTTCGCGTCGAGCGCCCCCGCAGCCGCGTCGCGCTCCGCTGCGAGCCTTGCGATGCTCGGGTGCACCGCGGCGTCGAGCCGTGCGCGCGCGACGTCGTCCCCGAACACACGGGCGGCCAGCGCCGGTCGGTCGAGCTCGCCGTCACTGCGCAGAACCCCCGGCCCGAATGCCTCGACGACCGCATCCAGACCCACCGAGCCGGGTGCGACCGCCTCGCGGGCGAGCACGTCGTGATCGATGATGACGGCGCCCAGCTCCGCAAACCTCGTCGAGGCGACCGACTTGCCTGCGGCGATCCCGCCTGTGAGTCCGATGCGCTGCATCGGTCCATCGTGCCGTGCTTCGCCGGGCTGCGCACAGGGACGACCGCTCCGCCG
>JAFABT010000012.1 GCA_023425905.1 Actinomycetes bacterium
CCCCACGCCCACCCCGAGGAGGCCCCCGCATGAGCGCCCGCCCCCGCGTCCTCGTCCTGTCTCTCTCCCCGATCGCCTCCGACGCCCGCGTCCTCAAGCAGGTCGTCCTCCTGCGCGACGACTACGAGCTCGTCACGTGCGGCTTCGGACCCCCACCGGAGGGCGTCGCGCAGCACGTCCAGATCCCCGACGCGGCGGCGAATCTCACCCCGTACGGCCGCTACGTCTCGACGCGGCAGTACCGACGGGCGTACGCGTCGATCCCAGCCGTCGCAGGCGCCCGCGCAGCACTCGCCGCGGCCGGCATCGGTGCGGGCGACGTCGACGTCGTCCTCGCGAACGACGTCGAGACCGTCCCGATCGCGCTCGAGCTGCGCCCCCGTCGAGGCGTCCACGCCGACCTCCACGAGTACGCCCCGCGGCTGCACGAGGAGAACCCGGCGTGGAAGCGGTGGCTCGCGCCGTTCTACCGGTGGATCTGCCGGCGGTACGTGCGCCGGGCGGACTCGGTGACGACCGTGGGGCCGCAGCTGGCCGCGCAGTACACGGCGGACTTCGGCTTCCTGTGCGGGGTCGTGACGAACGCCGCCCCTTACGCGGCCGATCTCACCCCGACCCCCGTCGCCGACGACGCCCCGCTCCGCCTCGTGCACTCCGGGGCGGGCCTGCGGAACCGGCACCTCGAGATCATGATCGACGCCGTCGCGCAGACGACCCGTCCGGTCACGCTCGACCTCTACCTCACCGCGAACGATTCGGCCTACCTCGCCCAGCTGCGCGAGCGGGCCTCGGAGGTCGACGGCGTACGCGTGTGCCACCCCGTGCCGTACGCGGAGCTCGTGCCCACGCTCCACGGCTACGACGTCGGAGTCTTCGTGCTGCCTCCGGTGAACTTCTCCTACCGGTTGGCGCTGCCGAACAAGGTCTTCGACTACGTCCAGGCACGGCTCGCGGCGGTCGTCGGGCCGTCGCCTGAGATGGTCGACCATGTCGCAGGTCACCGGCTCGGTGCTGTCACGGACGACTTCACGGCGGCGGCCCTCGCCCGCACCCTCGACTCGCTCTCGGCGGACTCGGTGCAGCAGTGGAAGGCGTCGGCCCACGCCCAGGCGGAGGCCCTGTCCGCCGAGGCGGCTGTGCGCGCGTGGTCCGATGCGGTCACTGCGCTCGTCGTGGACGACTCGGCGGTGCGCTGATGGCTCGCATCCTCGTGCTCTCGTTCTCGCCGATCGCAGCCGACGCGCGTGTCCTCAAGCAGGTCGCGCTGCTCGCGGCGACGCACGACGTGACGACGTGCGGGTACGGCCCGGCTCCCGAGGGTGTCGCCCGCCACCTCGAGCTGCCCTCGGACGCCCCGGTCGCCTGGCACCGGGCGAAGCTCGCGCTCGTCACCCGCCGTTACCGGGCCGTGTACGACGGGTCGGCCGCGATCCGCGCGGCCCGTCGCCTGCTCGCGTCCGAGGACCCCTTCGACGTCGTGCTGGCGAACGACGTCGAGTCGGTGCCGCTCGCCCTCGAGCTCTCGCCGCGCTGCGGCGTGCACGCCGACCTCCATGAGTACGCACCCCGGCAGAACGAGGACGACCGCCGGTGGCGCCTCGTCGTCGCCCCCTACATCCGCTGGCTCGTGCGGCGCTTCGTCGCACGCGCGGCGTCCGTGACGACCGTCGGGCAGGGTCTCGCCGATGAGTACCGTCGCGAGTTCGGCATCGAGGCCGACGTCGTCGTCAACGCGACGCCGCTGGCTCGCCTCGCCCCGAGTCCGCTGACGGACGACCGTCCGATCCGGCTCGTCCATACCGGCGCGGGCCTGCGCAACCGCCACCTCGAGGTGATGATCGACGCAGTGGCGACGGCGACGCGGCCCGTCACCCTCGACATCTATCTCACGCCGAACAACCCGGACTACCTCGGGGAGCTGCGGGCCTGCGCGGACGGGGTCGCCGGGGTGCGCCTCCTCGACCCGCTGCCGTACGCCGAGCTCGTGCCGACGATCAACGCGTACGACGTCGGAGTATTCGTCCTGCCTCCGGTGAACTTCAACTACCGGTGGGCGCTGCCCAACAAGCTCTTCGACTTCGTCCAGGCGCGGCTCGGGGTGATCGTGGGCCCGTCGCCCGAGATGGCGCGCGTCGTCACCGAGCACGGGCTCGGTGTCGTCACCGATGACTTCACCTCGGTGGGCCTCGCCCGTGTGCTCGATACGCTCACACCCGAGGACGTCCGGGGGTGGAAGGTCGCTGCGCACGAGGCCGCAGAGTCGCTGTCGGCGCAGTCGCAGGTTCTCGTGTGGGGCCGGGCTGTCGAACGGCTGCTCGCGCGCGCAGGCGGTGAGCGGGACCTGTGAGGGACGGGGGCTGTCTGCGCTCTGAGATCCTGGTCCCATGATCGAGATCCTCACGCCCGCCGAGGTCACCCGGGCACGGGCGACCGGCGCCCTCGTCGCGCACATCCTCCAGACGCTCAAGGAGCGCACGACGGTCGGCACGAACTTGCTCGACATCGACCGCTGGACCAAGGAGATGATCCTCGGGGCCGGCGCCGAGTCCTGCTACGTCGACTACGAGCCGTCGTTCGGTCGCGGGCCGTTCGGTCACTACATCTGCACGTCGGTCAACGACGCGGTGCTGCACGGCCTGCCCCATGACTACCGGCTCGCGGACGGGGACCTGCTCACGCTCGACCTCGCCGTCCTGCTCGACGGGATCGCCGCGGACTCGGCCCTGAGCTTCGTCGTCGGGCCGTCGGCGTCGCCCGAGAGCCTCGCGCTCATCGACGCGACCGAGCGGGCGCTCGCCGCGGGCATCGCCGTCGCAGGTCCGGGCGCGCGCATCGGAGACATCTCGCACGCGATCGGCTCGGTGCTCGACGCTGCGGGCTACCCGGTCAACACCGACTTCGGCGGGCACGGCATCGGCTCGACGATGCACCAGGACCCGCACGTGCCCAACGTCGGCAGGCGCGGGCGCGGCTACACGCTGAGGCCCGGGCTGCTGCTCGCGCTCGAGCCGTGGGTCATGGTCGACACCGACGAGCTCGAGACCGACGACGACGGGTGGACGCTGCGCAGCGTGACCGGCGGCTGGTCGGCGCACAGCGAGCACACGATCGCGATCACCGACGACGGGGCAGAGATCCTCACGCTGCGGACGTCGAACTGATCGGACGGCGGGCTCATCGGACGTCGAGCTGATCGGACGGCGGGCTGATCGGGCGGCAGGTCGGGCGTCGGCCTGGTCGGGCGTCGCGCGTGCCGCCCGGCCGAGTGCCGGGCACTCGTCGGGGCGGGCGTTCACGCCTCGCCGACGACGTCCCCGTCGACGTAGAACCACGCACCACGCTCTCGGACGAAGCGCGACCGCTCGTGCAGCCGGCCACGCCCGTCGGGACCCCGGTGCACCGCGACGAACTCGACCTCGCCACGCACGTCGTCGGCCCCGCCCGCGACCGTGTCGAGGACCGCGAGCCGCACCCACGCGAGGTCGTCGTCGAGCTCGAGGTCGGACGGCCGCGTCGACGGGTGCCACGTGCGCGCCAGGTGCGCGACGTCGCCCACCGCGAAGGCCGAGTAGCGCGAGCGCATGAGCGCCTCGGCGGTCGGGGCGGGCGTCGAGGCGCCGACATACGGACCGCAGCAGGCGGACCAGGTGCCGCCGCCGCACGGGCACGGCGCGTCGGGGGCGGGGTGCTCGGTCACGTCGCGACCCTAACCGGGCCGGGGGACGCGCGAAACGGCTCCGTCGGTGCGCCTCACCTGGGAGGCTGTCCGGGTGAATCGCTCCCCAGGTCTCCCCCTCGTCGTCGCCGGCGCGGCGCTCTCGCTCCTCGCAGGGTGCGGCTTTGCGGGCGAGGAGGCCCCGCGCGACGGAGTGCGCCTCGGCGACGCCGTGCTCGCGGTCCAGCTCAGCGCGTCGGGCGGGGCGATCGCAGCGGCCGAGGGCGAGGAGCTCACGGCGCGCCTCGTCCTCGTGGCGCCCGACGGGACCGCGCGCGACGTCCCGTCCGCGCCGGTGCGGGGTGGGGCGCCGGTGTGGACGGCGGAGGCGCTCTACGCCGCGGACACCGAGAACCACTACCGGATCTCGGACGAGGGGACGGGACTCACCCGGACCGGGACCGACGATCACCTCATCGCCGGGGTCCCCTCCGGGGTGGGGGACTCGATCCGCTGGGCCTCGGCTGCGCTCGACGGCGACGCTCCGTGGACGACCGTGACCAGCCAGATGGCCGACCAGTCCTCGAGCGGTCGCGGCGTCGGTCGCGCGGTCCACGCTCTCGCGACCTGCGATGACGGGGTGTACGCAGTGGCCGGGGGACTCACGCACCGCCGCGCTGACACCGTCGCCCCGGAGGACCTCGCGGCTGCTGCCGCCGACGAGGCGCTCGTGTCGTTCCATATCCGTGAATGGGACGCCTCTGAGCAGCGGGGCACGTCCGCCCCGGACGACGCCGCGAGCGGGACTCACACGATCGCCCCGTGCGTCGACGGCGTCGTCCACCGGCTCGTGTACGCGCGCGCCGACCGCGCGCGGGTGACCGGCGACGACGCCGCGCTAGTCCTGCGGTCCTGGGACACCCGCGTCGGGAAGAGGGCCGAGGTCGCCCTCCACGGCGGCGGCGTTGAGTCGCTCGCCGAGGGCGACGTGCCCGGCGGCATCCAGGCGGACGCGATGTCCGTCGTCGAGGGGACGATGCACTGGTACGACGAGGCCGGGGGGCGTCTATGGGCGACGACGCTCGCGGATGGCGCCAGTCGCGTCGTCGCGACGGTCAGCCCCGCCGAGGCGGAGGGCGCGATCGTGCGCGTCGTCTTCGGGCCGGCGTCGGCGCTCGTGCTCACGATCCGGGACGAGGTGGGGGCGCCAGCGACGCTCTCTCGTGTCGATCTCGCGACGGGCACGTCGACGGCGGAGATGAGCATCGCGGCGCTCACGTCCGACGCGCTCGAGGGTGCCCCGGTGGAGGGCATCGCGGTGCGGCCAGACCTGCGGCGGTAGTCAGGACCGGGGGGTGAGCGGGAGGTGCGGGGACGGGCCAGACGCGAGACCCTGCGATTCCGGCCGTCGCCTGCGGGCCGGCGCGCGATCGAGCCCGCTGCTCTGTGCCGAGACCGCTGCTTGCGATCCGCGGGTTCGGCACAGAGCAGCGGTCTCGCGGCGGAGCGTCGGGCTGGGGGCCGGCGAGGGGTGAGACGAGCCCGTCGACGCCTCGCCTAGACCGGCGCGAGCGGGACGTGCTCGCCGTCGGGCAGGACGACGTCGATCGGGTCGCCCGGCCGGACGATGCCGCCGCGCTCGACGACGCTCATCACGCCGACCTTGCGCACGACCTCGCCGGCCTCGTCACGCCCGACGGACATGCGCAGCAGACCGGTGCGGAAGGTGTCGATCTGCTTGCACGGGTTGCGCAGGCCGGTGACGCGGACGATGGCGTCGGCGCCCAGTCGCAGCAGCGTGCCCGCGGGCAGCCGGATGAGGTCGATGCCCGTCGTGAGGACGTTCTCGCCGATGTCCCCGGGGCGGAGCTCGTAGCCGTGCTCGCGGACCTCGTCGTGCCATTCGGACGCGACGAGGTGGACCTGGCGGAGGTTCGGCTGCTCGGGGTCTGTCTGCATGCGGAACAGGTGCTGGACCGTCGTGCCCGCGTGCGTGTCGCCGACGATCCCGAAACCCTCGACGAGCTCGACCTCGTCACGCGGGACCTTGCTGAAGTTGTGCTCGCCGTCGGTCGACACGGCGGCGACCAGACCCGCGTGCTCGGCGACCAGACCCGCGTTCTCGGCAGCCGGACCCGCGTTCTCGGCGACGGGACCCGCGTTCTCGGCAGCCGGACCCGCGCTTTCGGCGGCCGGGCCCGCGGGTTTGGCGGGGAGGGGGGCTGTCGGGTGTGGGTGGGGGGTGGGCATGGGGGGAGTGTTGCAGAGGGCGCAGGGGCGCGGACAGGGGAATGTCAGGGGTCGGAAGGGGGAACGCCTAGGCTCGGGGCGTGCGGATCCTGGTCGTGACGACGTGGTTCCCGACGCGGGACCACCCCTCGGTCGGGGCGTTCGTCGCGCGTGACGTGGCAGCTCTCGCCGCGCGCCACGACGTCCGCGTGCTCCACCTCGTCGCCCCCCACCTCGCCGACGACGGACCCGCGACGCGCACCGAGATCCTCGAGGCGCCCGGGCTCGAGTCGGCCGACGTCGTCGTCCGGCGCGTCGTGTGCGACCTGCGCCGCCCCGACCACCTGCTGCGCGCCCGGCGTGCCGTGCTGCGCGCCGCCGTCGGCGCCGACGTCCTCCACACGATGGCTTTCTCCTCGCTCCTCCCGCTCGCCCTCGGGGTGCGCCCGGCGCTGCCGTGGGTCCACACCGAGCACTGGCACGGCGTGGGCACGCTCGCGGGCGACGCCTGGCACGTGCGCACACTGACCCCCGCGCTGCTGCGGGTGCTCCGCCGCCCGCACGTCGTCACCGCCGTGAGCGAGCTCGCGACGGCGCCGATCCGCCAGATCCGTGGCCCACGCGACACCCGCGTCGTGCCCTGCCTCGTCGTGCCGCCCGCGCCGCCTCCGCGACGTCGGCCGCGCACGGACGGGACCCTGCGCCTCGTCGCGGTCGGCGGACTCATCGCGCACAAGGGCCCCGCCCTCGCCGTGGGGGCGCTCGCCCGGCTGCGGGCGAC
>JAFABT010000033.1 GCA_023425905.1 Actinomycetes bacterium
GCCGATCGCGCTGCGGCACGCGCCGCGACGTCGCCGGCGTCCCGTCCCGCGCCGTGCGAGGCGAAGGCGGCCGCGCGGGCCTCTGCGACCGAGATCTCGCCCGCTGCCCAGGCGCGTGCGGCAGCGATCGCGGCACGGGGCCGGTCGTCAGCAGGTCGGACGGACTCGAAGCGGACGAGGACGTGCTCCGCGCACTGCGCAGCCCACAGCGCGAGAGTGCGGTGATCGGCGTCCGTCACGGCGGAGAGGTCCACCGGGTGCTCCCTTCGGACCGGTCACGGGTCGACGACCACGCTAGACCTCCGTGGGCGGTCCAGCACCCCGGGTGCGGCGTCCCCCAGGGCGACGCGACACACCGTGAGCAGACGCGCGCGCAACGGTGCGGAACGCTCCGCGAACGCGCGCTGCCGCGCGACGTACTCCGCCTTGCCCTCCGGCGTCTCGACCGCGACGGGCGGCAGCCCATAGGCGCTCACGTCGTAGGGGGAGGCCTGCATGTCGAGGTGGCGGATGTCGCGCGCAAGCTCGAAGCAGTCGAGCGCGAGGTCGCCCGGTACGAGCGGGCCGAGCTTCGTCGCGACCTTCGTGAGGTCCATGTTCGCGTGCAGGCAACCGGGCTGCTCGAGGTCGACCTGGCTCGCGCGGGTCGGCTGCAGACGGTTGCGGCCCACCGCCTCGGGCGTGAAGAAGCGGAAGGCGTCGAAGTGCGAGCATCGGATCTGATGGGCCTCGACGACGGCGTCCGTGCCCGCCGCCCCGAGGCGCAGGGGCAGTGCGTGCCGACGCGCGTCGTCGCCGGCCCGATAGACCATCGCCCACTCGTGCATCCCGAAGCAGCCCGTGCTCGGTGCCCGTGACGCCGTCGCGGCGAGCAACGAGGCGAGATGGCGGACGCCGTCTCCGCGATCGGCGACGTACTGCTCGACGTCGACCCCGACGCGCATCGACCCGGAACCCGTGACCGCGGAGCGGTACCAGCGCCACGACGCGTGCTCGGCGACCTCCTCGACGGTGCCCTCGAGCGCGACTGCCACGCCGGGGTGCCACCGGCGCAGGTGGCCCGGACGGGTGCCGTAGTACTCGTAGAGGAAGTCGTCGACCGCATGCCGCTCACCCCGCGCGCGGCGCTCGCGGTGCTCACCCGTGAGGGCGTCGGCCCGGGCCGTGTGCGCCTGGGCGCGCGGCAGCCACTCGGCGGGGGTCAGGACCGACATCACCCTCACAGGCTACGGCGGGCATGATGGCCCCATGACGTCCGCCCTGCCCACCCGTCCGCTCGGGACGAGCGGGCTCCAGGTGTCCGTGCTCGGTCTCGGCTGCAACAACCTTGGTCGCCGGGCAGGGCCGTCGGCGTCGTTCGAGGGATCGCTCGCCGTCGTCGACGCCGCGCTCGAGGCCGGGGTGACGTTCTTCGACGTCGCCGACGTCTATGGCGCGGTGCCTGGCCGGTCGGAGGAGCACCTCGGCAAGGCGCTCGGCGACCGTCGCGACGACGTCGTCCTCGCGACGAAGTTCGGGATGGACATGCGTGACGCGGCCCTGGCCGAGCTGGGTCCCCGCGCAGGAGCGCGCTATCTCACACATGCGCTCGAGGCGTCCCTCCGACGGCTGGGCACCGACCGGGTGGACTTGTTCCAGCTCCACACCCCGAGCGACGTCGTGCCGTTCGAGGAGACGCTCGAGGCGCTCGACGGGCTCGTCCGCGCGGGAAAGGTCCGCGCGGTCGGCCATTCGAACCTCGCGGGCTGGCAGTTCGGCGCCGCCGAGCTCGCGGCGGCCGGGCGCGGAGGCTCGCTGCGGTTCGTCTCCGCGCAGAACCACTACAACCTTCTCGACCGCAGGGCGGAGCTCGAGGTGCTCCCCGCCGCGCGGGCGTTCGGTCTCGGTGTGCTGCCCTACTTCCCGCTCGCGAACGGACTGCTCACCGGCAAGTATGCGGGTGGTGCGCGGCCGGACGGCTCGAGGCTCGTCCACTCCAAGCCGCATCTGCTCGAGGACGCGCCGTGGGAGACGCTCGACGCGCTCGACGCCTTCGCCCGGGAGCGAGGTGTCGAGCTCCTCGACGTCGCGATCGGGTGGTTGCTCGCGCAGCGGCCGGTGGCGTCCGTCATCGCCGGGGCGACGACACCCGAGCAGGTGCGTCGCAACGCCCGCGCAGTGACATGGGTCCCGACCGCGGCGGACCTCGCGGCGATCGACGAGATCGTGCCGCCGCCCGCGAAGATCGCCCTGTTCTGACGAACTCGCCTCAATCTGGACGTTCGAGTCTCGCCATCTGAGAGTTGCCGCGCCGCCGCGTGCCAGGAACGGGTGGCCCCACCTAGTGTCGGGGTGTGAACACCGACATCTACACGCACGGCCACCACGAGTCGGTCCTGCGTTCGCACCGCTGGCGCACCGCGGAGAACTCGGCCGGGTACCTCCTGCCGCAGATCGAGGCCGGCCAGTCGCTCCTCGATGTCGGGTGCGGTCCGGGCAACCTCACGATCGACCTCGCGAACCGGGTGGCACCGGGCAAGGTCGTCGGTGTCGACCTCTCCGAGGTCGTGCTCGAGGACGCCCGTCGCGACGCCGCTGCGGCGCAGGTGACGAACGTCGAGTTCCAGGTCGCTGACGCGTACGAGCTGCCCTTCGAGGACGACTCCTTCGACGTCGTCCACGCGCACCAGGTCCTCCAGCACCTCTCCGACCCGATCCGCGCGCTGCGTGAGATGCGCCGGGTCGCCAAGCCGGGCGGGGTCGTCGCCGTGCGCGACGCCGACTACGCGGGCATGACGTGGTACCCGCCGATCCCCGGCCTCGACGACTGGCGTGCGCTCTACCACGAGGTCACCGAGGCGGACGGCAACGACGCTGACGCCGGGCGCAAGCTGCTCAGCTGGGTTCGCGAGGCTGGCTTCGACCCGGAGCACATCCGGCCGTCCGCGGGCGTGTGGTGCTACGCCACGCCCGAGGACCGCACGTGGTGGGGCAACCTGTGGGCGGACCGCTGCCTCCACTCGAACTTCGCGCGGCAGGCCATCGACCACGCGCTCGCGGACGACGTCGCGCTCGAGCACCTCTCGGACGCCTGGCACGAGTTCGCCGCGGCCGAGGACGGCTGGTTCACGATCATGCACGGCGAGGTCGTCGCCCGCGCCTGAGCGCCCGTTATCCTCGGGTCGTGCGCATCGCGAGATTCACGACCGGAGACGACCCCCGCTACGCCCTCGTCGACGGCGAGGCAGGGCAGGAGGAGCTCGTCGTCCTCACCGGCGACCCCATCTACACCCCGGTCCAGGCGACCGGCGAGCGCGTCCGGCTCGATGACGCGGTGCGGCTGCTCGCCCCGGTCATCCCGCGCTCGAAGGTCATCGGCGTCGGCCGGAACTACGCGGCGCACGCCGCGGAGATGGGCAACGAGCTGCCCGTGAGCCCGCTGCTCTTCCTCAAGCCGAACACAGCGGTCGTCGGGCCGGACGACCCGATCGTCCTTCCCGACTTCACCGAGGAGGTCTCGCTCGAGGCCGAGCTCGCGGTGGTCATCGGCAAGGTGACGAAGAACGTCAGCCCCGAGCACGCGCTCGCGCAGGTCTTCGGCTACACGGTCGCGAACGACGTGACCGCGCGCGACGCGCAGCGCACGGACGACCAGTGGGCGCGCGCGAAGGGCTTCGACTCGTCGTGCCCCCTCGGGCCGTGGATCGTCACGGACCTCGAGACCGACGGCCTTGCCGTGCGGTCGCGCGTCAACGGGGAGGCCAAGCAGGACGGCACGACGGCCGACATGATCTTCGACGTCGCCGCGCTCGTGGCATACGTCTCGGAGTGCTTCACGCTGCTGCCGGGCGACGTCATCCTCACCGGGACCCCTGCGGGCGTCGCGCTCGTCGACCACGGCGACGTCGTCGAGGTCGAGGTCGAGGGCATCGGCGTGCTGCGCAACCCCGTCGTGCGCCGCTGACCTGCCCGCTCGACGGGTGCGCGCGCACCAGGCGACGGCCGGGCAGCAACTAGGCTGGGTCGGGTGAGCACCGCTACCTCGAACGTCCGTGTCCGCTTCTGCCCGTCGCCAACCGGGACCCCGCACGTCGGGCTCGTGCGCACGGCGCTGTTCAACTGGGCCTACGCGCGCCACACGGGCGGCACCTTCATCTTCCGCATCGAGGACACCGACGCGGAGCGCGACTCGGAGGAGAGCTACACCCAGCTCCTCGACGCGCTCGGGTGGCTCGGGCTCGACTGGGACGAGGGCGTCGAGGTCGGCGGGCCGCACGAGCCCTACCGCCAGTCGCAGCGCATGGACGTCTTCGCCGACGTCGCCCGGCGCCTGCTCGAGGGCGGTTACGCCTACGAGGCGTTCTCGACGCCCGAGGAGGTGGAGGCCCGCCACAGGGCGGCGGGACGCGACCCCAAGCTCGGCTACGACAACTACGACCGCGACCTCACGGACGAGCAACGCGCCGCGTACCGCGCCGAGGGTCGCGAGCCCGTGCTGCGCATGCGCATGCCGGCGGAGGACGTCGTCTTCACCGATCTCATCCGCGGCGAGCTCACCTTCAAGGCCGGGTCGGTGCCCGACTACGTCATCGTCCGTGCGAACGGTCAGCCGCTCTACACGCTCACCAACCCCGTCGACGACGCGATCACCGGGATCACGCACGTGCTGCGGGGCGAGGACCTGCTGTCCTCGACGCCGCGGCAGGTCGTCCTCTACCGCGCCCTCGTCGAGCTGGGCATCGCCAAGGACGTCCCGGCCTTCGCGCACCTGCCCTACGTCATGGGGGAGGGTAACAAGAAGCTCTCCAAGCGCGACCCGGAGTCGAACCTCTTCCTCCACCGTGAGCGCGGCTTCACCCCTGAGGGGCTGCTCAACTACCTCGCCCTGCTCGGCTGGGGCCTGAGCGCGGACCGGGACATCTTCTCGGTCGACGAGCTCGTCGCCGCCTTCGACGTCGCCGACGTCAACGCGAACCCGGCGCGCTTCGACCTCAAGAAGGCCGAGGCGATCAACGGCGCGCACCTGCGCATGCTCGCTCCCGAGGACTTCCGCGCGCGGCTCGTGCCGTACCTGCACGCCGCGGGTCTCGTCTCCGCGAGCGACTCCGACGAGCTCACCGCGACGGAGGCCGAGCGCCTCGCCGCGGGGGCGCCGCTCGTCCAGGAGCGGATGACGCTGCTCGGCGAGGCCCCGGGGATGCTCGGGTTCCTCTTCGTCGCGGACGACGAGGTCGCCGTCGAGGACGAGGCGGTCGCCGCGCTGCGCCCTGAGGCGCCAGCGGTGCTCGCGGCTGGCGTCGGTGCGCTCGAGGCGCTCGCGGGCGAGGGCTTCACGACCGAGGCGATCGAGGCGGCCCTGCGTGCGGCCATCGTCGACGGCCTCGAGATCAAGCCGAAGTTCGCCTTCGCGCCCCTGCGCGTCGCGCTCACGGGCCGTCGGGTGTCGCCGCCGCTGTTCGAGTCGATGGAGATCCTCGGCAAGGACGCGACGCTCACCCGGCTGCGTGCGCTCGAGGCGCGCCTCGCCGCCCAGGCGTGACGACGCACGACGTGGGGGAGGCGCGGGACGGCTCGCTCGCCGTCGATGGTGTGCTCTTCGACGTCGACGACACCCTCGTCGACACCGCCCGGGCTTTCGGTGCGGCACTCGAGGCGGCGTGCGCGTACTCGCTGCCCTCGGCGGGGCCGGACGAGCTCGCCGCGATCACCCTGCACTGGCGTGCCGACACGGGCGGTCACTACGGCCGCTACACCCGTGGGGAGCTCTCGTTCCACGAGCAGCGGCTCCTGCGCGCGAACGAGGTGCAGAAGCGCTGGGGAGGCCAGCCCCTCGACGACGCGGGCTACCTCGCGTGGTCCGGACGCTTCGACGCGGCGTTCATGGACGCGTGGGAACTGCTCGCGGACGTCCCGGACATGCTCGACGCCCTCGAGCAGGCCGGTGTGCGCCTCGGGGTGCTCACGAACGCGGCGACGGAGATGCAGACGCGCAAGCTCACCCGGGTGGGGCTCATCGCCCGGGTTCCCCTCCTCGTCGCCGTCGACACGCTCGGCGTGGGCAAGCCCGACGTCCGCGTCTTCCTCGAGGCCTGCCGTCGCCTGGGGACCGATCCGTCCAGGACGGCCTACGTGGGCGACGAGCTCACGGTCGACGCGCTCGGGGCCGTCGCCGCGGGGCTGCGCGGGATCTGGGTAGACCGCCCGGGGTCGCGTCGGCACCTCATCGACGAGACGGACATCGTCGCGGCTCGGGCGGCGGGCGTCGAGGTCCTCGCGGGTCTGGACGGGCTTCCCGCGGCACTGGGCTTGTCCGGGGGAGTGTCGCGGCGCTGAGCCCGGCAGGAGGGCCTCAGCGGCGGCGTGCGCGCCAGCTGTGGGTCCGGTACGGAAGCCCGAAGGTCTCCTTGCCCGCGAGATCGGGATGGGTGCGGCACAGCCGGTCGATGTCGGCGAAGATCTCGGCCCGCTCCTCGTCGCTCACCGTGAGCAGGTGGGAACGGGACGCGGCGAGCAGTCGCAGACCTTCGGGGGACAGGTCCTGGACCCAGTCGACGACGTCGTGCTCGATCGCGGTGAAGCGCTCGTCGAGCGTCGGCTCGCCGAAGTGCCGGTCGAGCGCGTCGCCGCGATGGATGATGCGCGTGAACTCGTCGACCCAGTCGACCCGGTGGTCACGGACGTTCCAGGTGACCCCGAGCCGGCCACCGGGACGGAGCACGCGGCCGATCTCGGGCAGGGCACGGGCGATGCGGAACCAGTGCCATGCCTGCGCGACGACGACGCCGTCGACGTCGTCGTCAGGCAGCGGGATGGACTCGGCCGTCCCCGCTAGCGCCGTGATGCCAGGGAGGGCATCGGTGAGCTCGGCGCGCATCGCGTCGGAGGGCTCGACCGCGACGACGTCGAGGTCGAGCGTGACGAGCACCTCGGTGAGCTTCCCGGTGCCCGCCGCAAGGTCGAGGACGCGGCTGCCGGGCCCTGGGGTGAGCCACCGCGCGGCCTCGACCGGGTAGGAGGGGCGAGCGGTGCGGTACTGGCTCGCGCCCTGCTCGAAGGACGAGGCGCGCATCGAGTGGAACGCG
The DNA here is from genome assembly GCA_023425905.1 of Actinomycetes bacterium. Lineage (GTDB taxonomy): Bacteria > Actinomycetota > Actinomycetes > Actinomycetales > Cellulomonadaceae > JAFABT01. The sequence goes on from JAFABT010000033.1 coordinate 7,062, forward strand.
TTGGGGTCGCGCGGCGGCGTGCGCGATCCGATCAGGTCGTCGTGAGGCATGACGCAAGCCTCGCACGAGGCGTCGTCTGGACATACCGGGCGCTGTGTCGCGGGTCACCCGGAGGCTGGTTGGACCGGGCCCTGCCGACCGGGTAACGTATCCGCCCGGTACGACCTGCGGTTCGTCACTGGGGAAAGGGCTCTCTTCGAGTCGTTCCTGGGTGCACGAAGCCCGACGGTTATACCCCATGGGGTATGGTGTAATTGGCAGCACGACTGATTCTGGTTCAGTTAGTCTAGGTTCGAGTCCTGGTACCCCAGCGCGTGGTCATCCACACGCGACCGTGAGATCAGCTTCGGGCAGCGCGAGAGCGCGGCACGGAGAGGTCCCAGGATCGGGTAGAGTTGTCCACCGATCGGCAGGAGACTGCAGATCAGCTAGGGCCCCGTTGTGTAGCGGCCTAGCACGCCGCCCTCTCACGGCGGTAGCGCGGGTTCGAATCCCGTCGGGGCTACAGAGAACGAAGACCCGGTCACCTCGGTGACCGGGTCTTCGTCGTTGAGCAGCCGTTCCCGGTGCTACTCCGCGGTGCGGCGCAGCACCTCGGTGAGGCGGTTCGCGGTCGCGACGACGGCGCCCGCGTGCAGGCGTCCGGGCTGGCGCGAGAGCCGCTCGACCGGTCCTGAGATCGACACCGCGGCGACGACGCGCCCCGACGGCCCCCGTACCGGCGCGGAGACCGACGCGACGCCTGCCTCCCGCTCGGAGACCGACTGCGCCCAGCCGCGCCGGCGGACGCCGGAGAGGATCGTCGCGGTGAACGAGGCGCCCTGCAGGCCGCGGTGAAGGCGGTCCGGCTCCTCCCAGGCGAGAAGGATCTGTGCGGCCGAGCCCGCGAGCATCGTGAGGGTCGCGCCGACCGGGATCGAGTCGCGCAGGCCGATCGGTCGTTCTGCCGCGGCGACGCAGATGCGCATGTCGCCCTGACGGCGGTAGAGCTGCGCGCTCTCGCCCGTGTGGTCGCGCAGTGCGGTGAGGACGGGTCCTGCTGCGGCGAGCAGGCGGTCCTCCCCGGCGGCCGTCGCGAGCTCCGACAGGCGCGGCCCGAGCACGAACCTGCCCTGCATGTCGCGCGCCACGAGGCGGTGATGCTCGAGTGCGACGGCGAGACGATGGGCCGTCGGGCGGGCGAGATGGGTGGCCGAGACGAGCTGGGCGAGGGTGGCTGGTCCGGCCTCGAGCGCACTGAGGACGGAAGCTGCCTTGTCCAGCACGCCGACTCCGCTAGAGTTGTCCATAGACCGATATTCGCGTCTCGGCACCTGAGATGCAAGTCCATGGCTCGGAACGTCCCCCGAACGGCCCACCGAGCCCACCTCTGAAAGGGAACACACATGGCCGGCACGCTGGCAGAGAAGGTCTGGGATGCGCACCTCGTGCGCCGTGGCGCTGATGGCGCGCCGGACCTGCTCTACATCGACCTCCACCTCATCCACGAGGTCACGAGCCCGCAGGCGTTCGAGGGGCTGAGGCTCGCCGGCCGTCAGGTCCGCCGTCCCGATCTCACGATCGCGACCGAGGACCACAACACCCCGACGCTCGACATCGACCTGCCGATCGCGGACACGACGAGCCGCACGCAGATCCAGACCTTGCGCAACAACGCCAAGGAGTTCGGCGTCCGCATCCACTCGCTCGGCGACGCCGACCAGGGCATCGTCCACGTCGTGGGACCGCAGCTCGGCCTCACGATGCCCGGTCTCACGGTCGTCTGCGGCGACTCGCACACCTCGACCCACGGCGCGTTCGGGGCGCTCGCCTTCGGCATCGGCACCTCCGAGGTCGAGCACGTCCTCGCGACCCAGACGCTCCCGCTGCAGCCGTTCAAGACCATGGCCATCACGGTCGACGGTGCGCTCAAGCCCGGCGTCACCGCCAAGGACATCATCCTCGCGATCATCGCGAAGATCGGCACCGGTGGCGGTCAGGGCTACGTCCTGGAGTACCGCGGCGAGGCCATCCGGTCGCTGTCCATGGAAGCGCGCATGACGATCTGCAACATGTCGATCGAGGCAGGCGCGCGTGCCGGCATGATCGCGCCCGACGAGACGACCTTCGAGTACCTCAAGGGTCGCCCGCACGCCCCCGAGGGTGCGGACTGGGACGCCGCCGTCGAGTACTGGTCGACGCTCAAGAGCGATGACGACGCGGTCTTCGACGCGGAGGTCACCCTCGACGCCGACACGCTCGAACCCTTCGTCACGTGGGGCACGAACCCCGGCCAGGGTCTGCCGCTGTCCGCCACGGTCCCCGTTCCTGAGCTCATCGCGGACGCGAACGACCGCCTCGCGGCGCAGCGCGCGATCGACTACATGGGCCTCACCCCGGGCGCCCCGCTGCGCGACATCGCCGTCGACACCGTCTTCATCGGGTCCTGCACCAACGGCCGCATGGAGGACCTCCGGGCCGTCGCGGACATCATCAAGGGCAAGAAGAAGGCTGACTCCGTCCGCGTGCTCGTCGTCCCGGGCTCCGCACGGGTCCGCCTGCAGGCCGAGGCCGAGGGCCTCGACCAGGTCTTCCTCGACTTCGGTGCCGAGTGGCGCAACGCCGGCTGCTCGATGTGCCTCGGCATGAACCCCGACCAGCTCGCCCCGCAGGAGAGGTCGGCCTCGACGTCGAACCGTAACTTCGAAGGTCGCCAGGGCAAGGGCGGACGCACGCACCTCGTCTCGCCGCTCGTCGCCGCGGCGACCGCGATCCGCGGGACGCTGTCCTCCCTCGCCGACCTCGAGGGCTCCGCCGACCAGCCGGTCCGCGACCTCCTGCCCGCCTGACCCTCACGCCTGGAGAAGAAGAGAACCATGGAGAAGTTCACCACCCACACCGGCGTCGGGGTCCCGCTGCGGCGCAGCAACGTCGACACCGACCAGATCATCCCGGCCGTCTACCTCAAGCGCGTCACCCGCACGGGCTTCGAGGACGCGCTCTTCGCCGCCTGGCGCGGCGACCCGGACTTCGTCCTCAACCAGGACGCCTACCGGGCGGGCTCCGTCCTCGTCGCGGGCCCCGACTTCGGCACCGGCTCCTCGCGTGAGCACGCCGTCTGGGCGCTCAAGGACTATGGCTTCAAGGTCGTGCTCTCGACGCGCTTCGCGGACATCTTCCGCGGCAACTCCGGCAAGCAGGGTCTGCTCGCGGCGATCGTCAGCCCCGAGGACATCGAGCTCATCTGGAAGGTCCTCGAGACCCGCCCGGGCACGGAGGTCACGGTCGACCTCGAGGCCCGCACCGTGACGTGCGATGACGTCGTCGCGCCCTTCCAGGTGGACGACTACACCCGGTGGCGCCTCATGGAGGGGCTCGACGACATCGGCCTCACCCTCCAGCACGAGGCCGAGATCTCTGAGTTCGAGACGTCGCGCGCCGCCTGGCGTCCGACGACCCTCCCGGCCAAGCACCTCCCGCCCGTCGAGATCAAGGCCGCGCGTCCCGTGGCCTGACCCGACCCGGTCCACCTCGTGGCCCCGGTCCCTCCC
>JAFABT010000036.1 GCA_023425905.1 Actinomycetes bacterium
GTGTGCGGCCGGCACACGCTGTCGCGTGCCGGCCGCACCGGCTGGAATCACCAGCGGTAGTGCGCGAAGGCCCGGTTGGACTCGGCCATCTTGTGCATGTCCTCGCGACGCTTGACCGCGGCACCGAGGCCGTTGGACGCGTCGAGGATCTCGTTCATGAGGCGCTCGGTCATCGTCTTCTCGCGACGAGCGCGCGAGAAGTCGGTGAGCCAGCGCAGCGCGAGCGTCGTGGCGCGCACGGGGCGGACCTCGACGGGGACCTGATAGGTCGCGCCGCCGACTCGGCGGGAGCGGACCTCGAGCGCCGGGCGCACGTTGTCCAGCGCGCGCTTGAGCACGACGACCGGGTCGGACTGCGTCTTCTCGCGGACGCCCTCGAGGGCGCCGTAGACGATCGCCTCCGCGACGGACTTCTTGCCGTCGAGCAGCACCTTGTTGATGAGCTGCGTGACGACGGGCGACCCGTACACGGGGTCGATGATGAGCGGCCGCTTAGGGGCCGGACCCTTACGAGGCATCAGGCCTTCTCCTTCTTGGCGCCGTAGCGGCTGCGAGCCTGCTTGCGGTTCTTCACGCCCTGCGTGTCGAGGGCGCCACGGATGATCTTGTAGCGGACACCGGGGAGGTCCTTCACACGGCCGCCACGGACGAGCACGATCGAGTGCTCCTGGAGGTTGTGGCCGACACCGGGGATGTACGCGGTGACCTCGACGCCCGAGTTGAGGCGGACGCGCGCGACCTTACGGAGAGCCGAGTTCGGCTTCTTCGGGGTGGTCGTGTACACGCGGGTGCAGACACCGCGGCGCTGCGGGCTGCCCTTGAGGGCTGGGGTCTTCGACTTGTTCGTCTTCGCCTGCCGGCCCTTGCGGACCAGCTGCTGGATCGTAGGCACTACGTCTCCGTTGCTGTTGGTGCTGCTCTGGTCAACCGAGTCCTAGCCCGGCTCTGTGGGCCGCGACCGGACGGTCGCGACCCGAAGGTCTTTCCTCCCACACCGACCCCCGCGCTCGGGTGTGTTGCGCTCCCTCAGCGCACCCCGTCCACCTCAGGAAACAGCCGAGGGGTACTGGGTACGCGGTGGGAGCCACCCGCACGTCCGACCACGCCCCTTCCGGAGCGGCCTCGAGAGGAGGCGTCCGGCGGACAACTGATGAACATGCACGCGCAAGGGCCCGACGGCGCGGGCACGGTGGAACACGTTACCTCCCACGCCGCGCCTCGGTCAAAGGCTCAGCGTGTGAGGGCCGCCACGCCCCTCGGGGGCCTGCCGGACGTGCCAGCAGGCCCCCGAGGAGGTGAAGAGATCAGCGGAAGTCGCCGAAGTCGATCTCGTCGAGCGGGATCGCCTCGCCGGAGCCGAGGCCCATCGGGGTGAAGTCGATCTCGTCGTAGCCGAAGCTCGGGTAGAGCTCGGCCTTCGCGGCCTCGGTCGGCTCCACCTCGACGTTGCGGTAGCGGGCCAGGCCCGTACCTGCCGGGATGAGCTTTCCGATGATGACGTTCTCCTTGAGGCCGAGGAGCGGGTCGCGGCGACCGCTCATCGCGGCCTCCGTGAGCACGCGCGTCGTCTCCTGGAAGGACGCTGCCGACAGCCACGAGTCGGTCGCGAGCGACGCCTTCGTGATGCCCATGAGCTCCGGACGGCCAGACGCCGCCTGCTTGCCCTCGGCAACAGCCCGACGGTTCGCGTCCTCGAAGCGCCCGCGCTCGGCGAGCTCGCCGGGCAGCAGGTCCGTGTCACCGGAGTCGAGCACGGTCACCCGGCGGAGCATCTGCCGGACGATGACCTCGATGTGCTTGTCGTGGATGTCCACGCCCTGGGAGCGGTAGACCTCCTGGACCTCGTCGACGAGGTGCTTCTGCGTGGCACGGGGGCCGAGGATGCGGAGCACCTTCTTGGGGTCGACGGCGCCGACGACAAGCTGCGTGCCGACCTCGACGTGCTCGCCGTCCGAGATCAGCAGGCGCGAGCGCTTGGTGATCGGGTAGGCGATCTCCTCCGAGCCGTCGTCCGGCGTGAGGATGATCCGACGCGTGCGGTCGGCCTCGTCGATCGTGACCCGGCCCGAGAACTCCGCGATGGGGCCCTCACCCTTGGGGGTGCGCGCCTCGAAGAGCTCCTGGATACGGGGCAGACCCTGCGTGATGTCGTCGGCCGACGCCACACCACCGGTGTGGAAGGTACGCATCGTCAGCTGCGTGCCGGGCTCACCGATCGACTGGGCCGCGATGATGCCGACGGCCTCGCCGATGTCGACGAGCTTGCCGGTCGCGAGCGAGCGGCCGTAGCACTTCGCGCACGTGCCGACCCGCGACTCGCAGGTGAGCACGGAGCGCACCTTGAGCTCGGTGACGCCCGCTGCGAGAAGTGCGTCGAGCAGGACGTCGCCGACGTCGTCGCCCGGACGGCCCACGACGTCGCCGTCGACCTCGACCGTCGTCGCGAGGGTACGGGTGTACACGCTCGTCTCGACCTTGTCGTGGCGGCGCAGCGCGCCATCCGCACCCGGGACGCCGATCGTCATCGTGAGACCACGCTCGGTGCCGCAGTCCTCCTCGCGGACGATGACGTCCTGCGAGACGTCGACGAGTCGACGCGTGAGGTAGCCCGAGTCGGCCGTACGAAGTGCGGTGTCGGCGAGACCCTTACGGGCACCGTGCGTCGCGATGAAGTACTCGAGGACCGACAGGCCCTCGCGGTAGTTCGCCTTGATCGGGCGCGGGATGATCTCGCCCTTCGGGTTCGCCACGAGACCACGCATACCGGCGATCTGACGGACCTGCATCCAGTTGCCTCGGGCCCCGGAGCCGACCATCTTGTAGACGGTGTTCTGCGCCGGGAAGTTCGCCCGCATGGAGTCGGCGACCTTGTCGGTGGCCTGGGTCCAGATCTCGATGAGCTCCTGACGGCGCTCGTCGTCCGTGATGAGTCCCTTCTCGTACTGGGACTGCACCTTCGCGGCACGCGCCTCGTGCTCCTCGAGGATCGCCGCCTTCTCCGACGGCGTCGCGACGTCGGAGATCGCGATCGTCACGCCGGAGCGGGTGGCCCAGCGGAAGCCGGCCTCCTTGAGCGCGTCGAGGCTCGCCGCGACGTCGACCTTGGGGTAGCGCTCAGCGAGGTCGTTGACGATGACCGAGAGCCGCTTCTTGTCGACGACGCCGTTCTCGTACGGGTAGTCGACGGGGAGCAGCTCGTTGAAGAGCGCGCGCCCGAGCGTCGTCGGGACGAGGGCGCGCTGGCCCACCTCCCAGCCCTGAGGAAGACCGAACTCGCCGTTGCCGGGGATGAGGTCGTCCATGAGGATCGTGATCTCGGCGTTGAGGTCGAGGTCACCGGCGTCGAAGGCCATGATCGCCTCCGCCACCGACGAGAACGAGCGACCGGCCCCCTTCGGGTCCTCCTTCGAGTTCGTCAGGTGGTACAGACCGATGATCATGTCCTGCGAGGGCATGGTGACCGGACGACCGTCAGACGGCTTGAGGATGTTGTTGCTCGACAGCATGAGGATGCGGGCCTCGGCCTGCGCCTCGGCCGACAGCGGCAGGTGGACGGCCATCTGGTCACCGTCGAAGTCGGCGTTGAACGCCGCGCAGACGAGCGGGTGCAGGTGGATCGCCTTGCCCTCGACGAGCTGCGGCTCGAAGGCCTGGATGCCGAGGCGGTGCAGCGTGGGCGCACGGTTGAGCAGCACGGGGTGCTCGGTGATGACCTCTTCGAGGACGTCCCACACCACTGCCCGGGCGCGCTCGACCATGCGCTTGGCCGACTTGATGTTCTGGGCATGGCCCAGGTCGACGAGGCGCTTCATGACGAACGGCTTGAACAGCTCGAGCGCCATCTGCTTGGGCAGCCCGCACTGGTGGAGCTTGAGCTGCGGGCCGACGACGATGACCGAACGGCCCGAGTAGTCGACGCGCTTGCCGAGCAGGTTCTGACGGAACCGACCCTGCTTGCCCTTGAGCATGTCCGAGATCGACTTGAGCGGGCGGTTGCCCGGGCCGGTCACCGGGCGCCCGCGGCGGCCGTTGTCGAACAGCGAGTCGACGGCCTCCTGGAGCATCCGCTTCTCGTTGTTGATGATGATCTCGGGCGCACCGAGGTCCAGCAGCCGCTTGAGGCGGTTGTTGCGGTTGATCACGCGACGGTAGAGGTCGTTGAGGTCCGAGGTGGCGAAGCGGCCACCGTCGAGCTGGACCATCGGGCGCAGGTCCGGCGGGATGACCGGCACGGCGTCGAGGACCATGCCCTCGGGCGAGTTCGTCGTCGTGAGGAAGGCGTTGACGACCTTGAGCCGCTTGAGCGCGCGCGTCTTGCGCTGGCCCTTGCCCGTCTTGATGATCTCGCGCAGCGAGTCCGCCTCGGCGACGAGGTCGAAGTCCTGCAGCCGCTTCTGGATGGCGGCAGCGCCCATCGCGCCCTCGAAGTAGTTGCCGAAGCGGTCCTCGAGCTGGCGGTAGAGCATCTCGTCGCCCTCGAGGTCCGCGACCTTGAGGTTCTTGAAGCGGTCCCAGATCTGGTCGATCCGGTCGAGCTCGGCGTCGGCGCGCTTGCGCAGCTGAGCCATCTCGCGCTCGGCGGAGTCGCGCACCTTGCGGCGCGCGTCCGCCTTGGCACCCTCGGCCTCGAGCTCGGCGAGGTCGGCCTCGAGGCGCTGGGCGCGGGCGTTGATGTCGTTGTCCCGGCGGTCGGAGATCTCCTTCTTCTCCAGGTCGATCTCGGCCTGGAGGTTGGGGAGGTCTTCCTGGCGGCCCGCGTCGTCGACCGACGTGATCATGTACGCCGCGAAGTAGATGACCTTCTCGAGGTCCTTCGGGGCGAGGTCGAGCAGGTAGCCGAGGCGTGAGGGCACGCCCTTGAAGAACCAGATGTGCGTGACGGGCGCGGCGAGCTCGATGTGGCCCATGCGCTCACGACGCACCTTCGAGCGGGTCACCTCGACGCCGCAGCGCTCGCAGATGATGCCCTTGAAGCGCACACGCTTGTACTTGCCGCAGTAGCACTCCCAGTCCCGGGTCGGGCCGAAGATCTTCTCGCAGAAGAGTCCGTCCTTCTCGGGCTTGAGCGTGCGGTAGTTGATGGTCTCGGGCTTCTTCACCTCTCCGTGCGACCACGCACGGATGTCGTCGGCCGTCGCCAGACCGATACGCAACTCATCGAAGACGTTGACGTCGAGCAAGGGGTCCTACTTCCTTCGCTTGCCGGGCGGGCCCGGCGGATGGAGTGCTACGTGTGTGCCGTGCGCCCGGCGCCGCTCCCTGGACGGGTACGGCGCCGGGGCCGGTGTCAGATCTCTTCGACCGAGCTGGCGTTCGGGCGGCGGGACAGGTCGATCCCGAGCTCCTCCGCGGCGCGGTAGACCTCGTCGTCGTTCTCCTTCATGTCGATCGAGACGCCGTCCGAGGACAGCACCTCGACGTTGAGGCAGAGCGACTGCATCTCCTTGAGGAGGACCTTGAAGGACTCCGGGATGCCCGAGTCGGGGATGTTCTCGCCCTTGACGATCGCCTCGTAGACCTTGACGCGGCCCTGGACGTCGTCCGACTTGATCGTGAGCAGCTCCTGGAGGGTGTACGCGGCGCCGTACGCCTCGAGCGCCCACACCTCCATCTCGCCGAACCGCTGGCCACCGAACTGCGCCTTACCACCGAGCGGCTGCTGGGTGATCATCGAGTACGGGCCCGTCGAGCGCGCGTGGATCTTGTCGTCGACGAGGTGGTGCAGCTTGAGGATGTACATGTAGCCGACCGAGACGGCCTCGGGGAACGGCTCGCCCGAGCGACCGTCGAAGAGCCGGGCCTTGCCGTCGCCGCCGACCATCCGCACACCGTCGCGGTTGGGCAGGGTCGCCGACATGAGACCGGTGAGGGTCGCCTCCGGGACGCCGTCGAAGACCGGCGTCGCGACGGGGTTGCCCGCAGGTGACTTCACGGCCGCCGACGGGACGTTCTTCACCCACTCGGCGCCGGGCTCTGCGAGCTCGATGTCCCAGCCCTGCTTCGCGATCCATCCGAGGTGCGTCTCGAGCACCTGGCCGACGTTCATGCGGCCGGGAACGCCGAGCGGGTTGAGCACGACGTCGACCGCGGTGCCGTCCTCGAGGAAGGGCATGTCCTCGACGGGGAGGATCTTCGAGATGACGCCCTTGTTGCCGTGGCGGCCGGCGAGCTTGTCGCCGTCGGTGATCTTGCGTCGCTGGGCGATGTAGACCCGGACGAGCTCGTTCACACCGGCGGGCAGCTCGTCGCCGTCCTCACGGTTGAACGTGCGGACCTCGATGACCGTGCCGGACTCGCCGTGGGGCACCTTGAGCGACGTGTCGCGGACCTCGCGCGCCTTCTCGCCGAAGATCGCGCGGAGCAGGCGCTCCTCGGGGGTGAGCTCGGTCTCGCCCTTGGGCGTGACCTTGCCGACGAGGATGTCTCCCGCGGAGACCTCGGCGCCGATGCGGATGATGCCGCGCTCGTCGAGGTCGGCGAGGACCTCCTCGGAGACGTTCGGGATGTCCCGCGTGATCTCCTCGGGGCCGAGCTTCGTGTCGCGGGCGTCGACCTCGTGCTCCTCGATGTGGATCGAGGAGAGGACGTCGTCCTGGACGAGGCGCTGCGACAGGATGATCGCGTCCTCGTAGTTGTGGCCCTCCCACGACATGAACGCGACGAGGAGGTTGCGGCCGAGCGCGAGCTCGCCCTCGTCCGTCGCGGGACCGTCTGCGAGGACCGAGCCGACCTCGACGCGAGCACCGTGCTCGACGAGCACGCGCTGGTTGTAGGACGTGCCCTGGTTCGAGCGGCGGAACTTGGCGACGCGGTAGTTCGTCGTCGTGCCGTCGTCGTTCGCCGTGACGATGAGGTCCGCCGAGACCTCGGTGACGACGCCCGGCTTCGAGGCGACGATGACGTCGCCCGCGTCGATCGCCGCACGACGCTCCATGCCCGTGCCGACGACCGGGGCCTCGGACCGGACGAGCGGCACAGCCTGCCGCTGCATGTTCGCGCCCATGAGGGCACGGTTGGCGTCGTCGTGCTCGAGGAACGGGATGAGCGCGGTCGCGACCGACACCATCTGGCGCGGCGAGACGTCCATGTAGTCGACCTGGTCGCCCGGGACGATCTCGACCTCGCCACCCTTGGTGCGGACGAGGACGCGGTCCTCCTCGAAGGAGCCGTCAGCGTTGAGCGGCGCGTTCGCCTGGGCGATGACGTAGCGGTCCTCGTCGTCGGCCGTGAGGTAGTGGACGTCGTCCGTGACGACGCCGTTCGTCACCTTGCGGTAGGGCGTCTCGACGAAGCCGAACGGGTTGATCCGGCCGTAGGTCGCGAGCGAGCCGATGAGGCCGATGTTCGGGCCTTCCGGCGTCTCGATCGGGCACATGCGGCCGTAGTGCGACGGGTGGACGTCACGGACCTCCATGCCGGCACGGTCACGGGACAGACCACCCGGGCCGAGGGCCGAGAGCCGACGCTTGTGCGTGAGGCCCGCGAGGGGGTTGTTCTGGTCCATGAACTGCGACAGCTGCGAGGTGCCGAAGAACTCCTTGATCGACGCCACCACGGGGCGGATGTTGATCAAGGTCTGCGGCGTGATGGCCTCGACGTCCTGAGTCGTCATGCGCTCGCGCACGACCCGCTCCATCCGGGACAGGCCGGTGCGGACCTGGTTCTGGATGAGCTCGCCGACCGCGCGGATGCGACGGTTGCCGAAGTGGTCGATGTCGTCGGTCTCGACGCGGACGTCGACGTCGGCGTCGTTGCGCCGCCCCGGGAGGACCGTGACCTCGGCGTGGAGCGCCGCGAGGTACTTGATCGTCGCGACGATGTCCTCGAGCGTGAGGACGGAGTCCGTGAGCGGGGAGTCGATGCCGAGCTTCTTGTTGAGCTTGTACCGGCCGACCTTCGCGAGGTCGTAGCGCTTGGGGTTCGTGTAGAAGTTCTCCAGCAGCGTGCGGCCGGCCTCGACCGTCGGCGGCTCGCCCGGGCGGATCTTGCGGTAGAGGTCGAGGAGCGCCTCGTCCTGGGTCTGGACCGTGTCCTTGTCGAGGGTGTCGAGCACCGCGGGGAACTGGGCGAACTCTGCCCGGATCTCCTCCGCCGTCATGCCGAGCGCCTTGAGCAGGACGGTCGCGTTCTGCTTGCGCTTGCGGTCGACGCGCACGCCGACGTTGTCGCGCTTGTCGATCTCGAACTCGAGCCAGGCGCCGCGGCTCGGGATGATCTTCGTCGTGAAGACGTCCTTGTCGGAGGTCTTGTCGGCGACGCGCTCGAAGTAGACACCCGGCGAGCGGACCAGCTGGGAGACGACGACGCGCTCCGTGCCATTGATGATGAAGGTGCCGCGCTCGGTCATGAGCGGGAAGTCACCCATGAAGACCGTCTGGCTCTTGATCTCGCCCGTCGTGTAGTTGACGAACTCTGCGGTGACGAAGAGCGGCGCGGCGAAGGTGAAGTCCTTCTCCTTGCACTCCTCGGCCGTGTACTTCGCGGGCTCGAACCGATGCTCACGGAACGAGAGAGACATCGTCTGACCGAAGTCCTCGATCGGTGAGATCTCCTCGAAGATCTCCTCCAGACCGGCGGTCTCAGGGACGTCGTTACGGCCGTTCTCCAGCGCGGCGGCCACGCGGGCCTGCCAGCGCTCGTTGCCCAGAAGCCAGTCGAAGCTCTCGGTCTGCAGGCCGAGGAGGTCCGGGACCTCGAGAGGCTCATGGATCTGGGCGAAAGAGATGCGACGGGACGCGGTACGGTTCGCGATCGCGTCGGCGGACGGTGCAGAAGGGGTGCGCGAGGCAGCCAAGAGGGGTCCTTCCCTGCGGGTGTGTGCACTGCGCGGCCCTGCTGCGCGACTCCCCGGCCGCGGGAGCCCGCGCGTCGGTCATGTACGACGGCGGGGGTCCTGGGTTATTCGGAGTCGCGGGCACAAGCCAGCGCAAAGCGCTAGCATACTCGGCTCGTCGCCGCACGTCTACCCCCGAACGCGACGAGGCCCGCCCCCGAAAGGGACGGGCCTCGTGACGTGCGGCGGGAGATCGACCAGGGTCGGCTCCCGTCAGATCACTTGAGGGTGACGGTCGCGCCAGCGCCCTCGAGCGCGGCCTTGGCGGCCTCCGCCTTGTCCTTCGCGACGCCCTCGAGGACGGCCTTGGGGGCGCTGTCCACGAGGTCCTTCGCCTCCTTGAGGCCGAGCGACGTGAGCGCGCGCACCTCCTTGATGACACCGATCTTCGCCGAACCGGCGGACTCGAGGACGACGTCGAACTCGTCCTTCTCCTCCTCGGCAGCGGCCTCGGCACCGGCACCGCCGGCAGCGGGGGCAGCGGCGACGGCGACCGGAGCGGCAGCGGTGACCTCGAAGACCTCCTCGAACTTCTTCACGAAGTCCGAGAGCTCGATGAGGGAGAGCTCCTTGAACGCGTCGATGAGCTCGTCGGTGGTGAGCTTCGCCATGGTGGCGGTTCCTTCCGTGTGGTGCCTGCCGGCGGTTGCCGGCACAAGCGTGGGGTGGGTGCGACTAAGCCGGGTGGCTCAGGCGGCGTCGGCGGTCTCGTCCTGCTTGGCGCGGAGAGCGTCGATCGTGCGCACGGCCTGAGCCGCGGGCGCGGTGAAGAGGTACGCCGCCTGGTAGAGCGACGCCTTGAACACGCCGGCCGCCTTGGCCAGCAGCACCTCGCGGGACTCGAGGTCCGCGAGCTTGGTGATCTCCGCAGCGTCGAGCGTGCGTCCCTCGAGGACACCGCCCTTGATGACGAGTGCGGGGTTCGCCTTGGCGAAGTCACGCAGGCCCTTGGCGGCCTCGACCGGGTCCCCGGTCACGAAGGTGATGGCGGAGGGGCCGACGAGAAGCTCGTCCAGACCCTCGACACCGGCCTCCTTGGCCGCGATCGCGGTCAGCGTGTTCTTCGCCACGGCGTAGCGTGCGGTGCCGCTGAGCGTGCGACGCAGCTGCTTGAGCTGCGCCACGGTCAGCCCGCGGTACTCGGTCAGCACGACCGCGTTCGACTCGCGGAACCCGTCCGCGAGCTCTGCGACCGCGGCAGCCTTGTCCGGCTTCGCCATGGCATTCCTTCCGTGGTGGTACCACCGGTCCCCCACCCCGAGCACAAGAAAGGCCCCGCGCAAGCGCGAGGCCTTCGACACGGGCCGGAACCCGCGAGACGAGAGTCGCACCTGCGCCGGCCCCCGCCTGAGCGGAGCTTCGATCCTCATGCGGGCCGGGCTCCGGGAGAGCCGGGCGCAGCACAGGACGACCTGCGGTCTTTGGTAACCCCGAAAGATTAGGTGATGGGCGACCGGATGGCAAACCTGCGTCGCGCCGGTGTGACGAGCCCCACGCGCGACTGCCTCCACCTGCAGCGACGACGAAGGCCCGGTCCTCGTCGGACCGGGCCTTCGTGAGCGCGCCTGGAGGCAGGGCGGAGGTCAGCCCTCGTCGCCCTCGTCGGTGAGGTTGCGCGTGACGTTCTGGTCGAGCGTGATGCCGGGGCCGTTCGTCGTGCTCATGACGGCCTTCGTGATGTAGCGGCCCTTCGAGGACGACGGCTTGAGACGCAGGACCTCGTCGAGGGCAGCGGCGTAGTTCTCGACGAGCTGGATGTCGGTGAACGACGTCTTGCCGATGATGAAGTGGAGGTTCGCGTGCTTGTCGACGCGGAACTCGATCTTCCCGCCCTTGATGTCCTCGACGGCCTTCGCGACATCCATCGTCACGGTGCCCGTCTTGGGGTTCGGCATGAGGCCACGGGGACCGAGGACCTTGCCGAGGCGGCCGACCTTGCCCATGAGGTCCGGCGTCGCGACGGCGGCGTCGAAGTCGGTGTAGCCCGCGGCGACCTTCTCGATGAGCTCGTCGCCACCGACCTCGTCAGCGCCCGCGGCGCGCGCCTGCTCTGCCTTCTCACCGTTGGCGAAGACCAGGACCCGAGCGGTCTTGCCGGTGCCGTGCGGCAGGTTGACGGTGCCACGGACCATCTGGTCCGCCTTGCGGGGGTCGATCCCGAGGCGGAAGACCACCTCGACGGTCGCGTCGTACTTGGTGGTCGACGTCGCCTGCGCGAGGCGGACGGCGGCCAGGGGGCTGTACAGCTTGCCGGCCTCGATCTTCTCGGCGGCGGCGCGGTACGCCTTGCTGTGCTTGGGCATCTGCTTGTTCTCCTTGTTCAGCAGTCGTGGTCAGACGGGCCGCACGCGGGCCCTGCCACTGGTGGTGCGGTGCCGACCGTCAGTCGGCGACCGTGATACCCATCGACCGGGCGGTGCCGGCGATGATCTTCTCCGCCG
>JAFABT010000148.1 GCA_023425905.1 Actinomycetes bacterium
GGCGCGCGCCGTGACGCCCGGCGGCGTGTCCTCGCCGGTACGCGCCTTCGGGTCGGTCGGCGGGACACCTCGCTTCCTCGCGTCGGCAGCGGGCGCGTACGTGACCGACGTCGACGGCAACCGCTACGTCGACCTCGTCGGGTCCTGGGGGCCGGCGATCCTCGGGCACGGCGACGCCCGCGTCCTCGAGGCGGTGCAGGCCGCCGCCGCCCGGGGTCTGTCCTTCGGCGCACCGACCGAGGCAGAGATCGAGCTCGCCGAGGAGATCGCGGCACGCGTCGCCCCCGCAGAGCGCGTCCGGCTCGTCTCGACAGGCACCGAGGCGACGATGACCGCGCTGCGCCTCGCCCGTGGGGTGACGGGCCGTGACCTCGTCGTGAAGTTCGCGGGCTGCTACCACGGTCACGTCGACTCGCTCCTCGCCGAGGCCGGCTCGGGCGTGCTCACCCTCGCGCTGCCCGGCTCCGCGGGTGTGAGCGCCGCCGTGGCCGCCGAGACCCTCGTCCTGCCGTACAACGACCTCGCCGCGGTCGAGGCCGCCTTCGCGGCGCACCCGGGCCGCATCGCGGCGGTCATCACCGAGGCGGCGCCTGCGAACATGGGCGTCGTCGCGCCCGCGCCCGGGTTCAACGCGGGTCTCGCCCGGATCACCCGTGCGCACGGCGCGCTGCTCGTCCTCGACGAGGTGCTCACCGGATTCCGCGCGGGACCGCAGGGCCACTGGGGGCTCGACGGGAAGCTCGAGGGCTGGGCGCCGGACCTGCTCACCTTCGGCAAGGTCGTCGGCGGCGGCCTGCCCGTCGCCGCGGTCGCGGGCCGCGCGGAGCTGCTCGAGCACCTTGCGCCGCTCGGGCCCGTCTACCAGGCCGGCACCCTCTCCGGGAACCCCGTCGCGACCGCCGCAGGGCTGGCGACGATGCGTGCGCTCGACGACTCGCTCTACGGGCGGCTGCACGCGGCCGCGGACGCGATCGTCGACGGCTTCGTCGCGGCCTGCGACGCCGCAGGGCTCGCCCACTCGGTGCAACGCGCCGGAACCCTGTTCTCCTTCACCTTCGGCGAGCCCCCGGCCGGTGGCGTGCGCGACTTCGGCGACGTCCGTGCGTCCGAGACGTGGCGCTACCCGGCCCTGTTCCACGCGCTGCTGGGCCAGGGCGTCTACGTCGCGCCGTCGGCCTTCGAGGCGTGGTTCGTCTCGGGGGCGCACGACGACGCCGCGGTCGGGGCGATCTGCGACGCCCTGCCCCACGCGGTCCGCGAGGCGGCCCAGGTCGTGCGCCCCGTCGGGTAGCGTGCGAAGGACGCCGCGGGCGCTCAGCCGCGCCACGGTGTCCGTCGTCGTCCCACGCGCGGCCCACGTCGGCCGACCGGAGGTCCCTGTGGTCTCGCAGCTCCCGATCAGCCCCGTCATCCGGTCCGGACTCGTGCCGCGGCCCGTGGCGACGACGTTCCGCGACGGACCGCCGCACCTCCTCGGTCCGGACACCGTCGTCCTCACCGGCCCGAGCACGGAGGAGACCGAGACGGGCGTCCTTCTCGCGTCCCTCGTGTCCCTCGCGCTCGAGGTCGCCGTCCCCGTCTCCCGGCTCGACGACGGGGCGCACGAGGCCGCGGCGCTGTGGCGGTCGGCCGACGGCGACGCCGGGCCCCGCATGCTCGTGCGGCTCGACCCGGGGTGCGGCCCCGCGGGATCGACGAACCCCGAGCGCTATGAGATCGACGTCGACGACGTCGTGTGCGAGATCGTCGCGGCGGAGCCCGCGGGCTTCGCCAATGCCCTCGGGACGCTGCGCCAGCTCGCCCGCCCCACGGACACGGGGCAGTGGCGCATCGACCCCGTCCACGTCGTCGACGAGCCCAGGCTGCCGTGGCGAGGGCTCACCCTCGACCTCGCCCGGCACCACGTCACCCCGGCGGACCTCCGCGTCGTCGTGAGCCTCATGAGCATGTACCACCTCAACCGGCTGCACCTGCACCTCACGGACGACCAGGGCTGGCGCGTCGACCTGCCCTCCCGCCCCGAGCTCGTCGCCCGGTCCTCCCAGGGCGGGGTCGGCGGCTCCGGCGGCGGGTACCTGTCGGCGGAGGACTACGCCCAGCTCCAGGTGCTCTGCGCGAGCCGCGGAATCGTCGTCGTCCCCGAGATCGACGTGCCCGGTCACGTGAACGCCGCGCTGCACGCCGTGCCCGGCCTCAACGCCGACGGGCGCGCGCCCGCGCCGTACGAGGGGGTCGACGTCGGGTTCTCGCGGCTCGACCCGACGCTCCCCGAGACCGAGCCCTTCCTGCGGGACGTCCTCGGCGACCTCGCCCGGATGACGGCCGGCCCGTGGGTGCACGTCGGCGGCGACGAGGCCCCCACCATGCCCGCCGGGCAGTACGCGGACCTCGTCACGCTCGCGTGCGACGTCGTCCGCGAGCACGGCAAGACGCCCATCGGCTGGCAGGAGATCGCGACGGCGCCCGTCGAGCCGGGCACCGTCGTCCAGGTGTGGGACGTGCGCGACGGCCTCGACGCCGTGCGGGACGCCGCGGAGCGGGGTGCGCTCGTCGTCCTCAGCCCCGCGCCCCACACGTACCTCGACCACCGGTACGACCCGTCGACGCCGGGCCAGGACTGGGCCGGCAGCATCGCGCTGAGCGACGCCTACGGGTGGGACCCCGACGACGTCGTCGCAGGTCTGCCCCCCGAGGCCGTGCTCGGAGTCGGGGCGGCGCTGTGGACCGAGACGGTCGAGTCGATCGAGGAGGTCGGGAGGCAGCTGCTCCCCAGGCTCGCGGCCGTCGCCGAGGTCGCGTGGACCGCGCGCACGGAGCGCGACTGGGACGACTTCACCCGCCGCGTCGCGGACCACCCCCGGCTGTGGAACGGCGCCGGGGTCGCGTGGTACCCGAGCCCCGAGATCACCTGGTGAGGATCAGATCCACGAGGGCAGCCACATCCGCAGCTGCCACTGGTCGCGCGGGATCTGCATGCCCGTCCACACCGGGTAGAAGAACGCCGAGACGAGGACGATCGTCGTGACGATCGCGACGACCGCCGCGATGCCGAGGGTGCGGCGCCGCTCCGGTGCGTCGTCCCGCCCGAGGATCCGCCCGAGCGCGTAGGTGAGGGTGAGGACGACCCACGGGGTGAACACGATCGCGTAGAAGGTGAAGATCGTGCGGTGCGAGTAGGCGAGCACCCACGGCAGCCAGCCTGCGACGTACCCGACGAGCAGGGCGGGGACGCGCCAGTCACGCTCACGGACGAACCACACGACGCACGCGACGAGCGCGATCGCCGCGGCCCACCACAGCACGGGGTTGCCGACCGCGAGGACGGTCTCGGCGCAGTCCGCCGACCCGCAGCGGGCGTCTCCGGGTCCGATGTCGCCCCAGTGGAACGACGTCGGACGCAGCTGGAGCAGCCAGCCGAGCGGCTGGGACTGGTAGGAGTGCTCGGTCGTGAGCGAGTTGTGGAAAGCCCACATGTCTCCGTGGTACTTCCACAGCGAGCGCAGGGCCTCGGGCAGCCACTGCACGCCCTCGCCGGGGTTGTCCGCAGCCCAGGTGCGGCCCCATCCCCGAGAGTCGCGCAACCACCCGGTCCACGTCGCGAGGTACGTCGCGGCGGCGACGGGGACCATGACGGCCGCGGCCACCGCTCCGTCCCGCCAGATGCCCGCCCGCACCCAGTGCCGCACGCCGACGCTGCGACGGGCGGTGAGGTCCCACGCGACGGTGAGCAGCCCGAAGGCCGCGAGGAAGTAGAGCCCGGACCACTTCGACCCGATCGCGAGCCCGAGGAGCACCGCGGACGCGAGGCGCCACCACCGCATGCCGAGCCGTGGCCCCCAGGCCGCGAGCGTCGAGGGGTCGAGGTCGACCCGGGCGGCGAGCCTGCGCCGGGCCTGCTCCCGGTCGAGGAGCAGCGCACCGAAGGCGGCGAGCACGAGGACCATGAGGATGTTGTCGAGCAGCCCCGTGCGCGACATGACGATCGCCATGCCGTCGATCGCGAGCAGACCGCCCGCGAGGGTGCCGAGGAGGTTCGACGCGAAGAGTCGGCGCGCGATCCGCGCGAGGAGGAACACCGCGACGATCCCGGCGATCGCCGTCGAGAGCCGCCACGTCGCGGGGTCGGCAGGGTTCCCGAGCCGGAACCCCATCGCGATGACCCACTTCGCGAACGGCGGGTGGACGACGTACTCGGGCGCGGACTCCCAGGCGTCGAGGTCGCCCGCGTTGAACCGGTCGTTGGCGCCCTCGGGCCAGTTCGCCTCGTAGCCGAGGGTCGCGAGCGAGTAGCCCTCCTTGACGTAGTAGGTCTCGTCGAAGACGAGCGTCCCGGGGTGGCCGAGGTCGACGAGCCGCAGCACAGCGGCGAGCAGCGTGACCCCGAGGGCTCCGGCCCAGCCGATGAGCCGCGAGCGCCGGGTCGCGTCGAGCGCGATCTGCGCGGGGGAGAGCAGTCGCTCGAGCGTCGAGCGCGGGTCGTCGTCGGTGCGCGGCGCCGAGTCGTCCTCCGGAGGGGAGGGCTCGGGGGTCGGGGTGCTGAGAACGGTGAGGGTCTCGTCGGACGGGGAGGCGTCGGCCGTGGGCGGCCCGTCGTCGCGCGTGGTCACGCGGCCATCGTAGGGGTGAGGGCGCCCCGTGGGAGGGTTGCGCCATGACCGGATCGCTCGTCCTCGCCGCCACGCCCATCGGGAACGTCGAGGACGCCTCCCCGCGGCTGCGCCGGTTGCTCGCGGAGGCCGACGTCGTCGCGGCGGAGGACACCCGGCGGCTCCGCGGGCTCGCAGGGCGCCTCGGCGTCGAGGTGACCGGCCGGCTCCTCTCGCTCCACGAGCACAACGAGGCCGAGCGCGCGGCGGAGCTGCTCGAGGTCGTCGCGACCGGTGGCACCGTCGTCGTCGTGTCCGACGCGGGGATGCCTGCGGTGTCCGACCCGGGCTTCCGGCTCGTCCAGGCCGCGGTCGCCGCGCAGGTGCCTGTGACGGCCGCTCCCGGCCCGAGCGCCGTCCTCACCGCACTCGCGCTCTCGGGGCTGCCGACGGACCGGTTCTGCTTCGAGGGCTTCCTGCCGCGCAAGGCCGGCGAGCGCGCCCGCCACCTCGCCGACCTCGCCCACGAGACCCGGACCATGGTGTTCTTCGAGGCCCCGCACCGGCTCACCGACACCCTCGAAGCGCTCGCGGCGGCCTTCGGCGATGCGCGACCCGCCGCGGTGTGCCGGGAGCTGACGAAGACGTACGAGGAGGTCCGGCGCGACGGGCTCCGGTCGCTCGTCGACTGGGCGGCCGACGGGGTCCGGGGCGAGATCTGCGTCGTCGTCGCGGGCAGGCCGCGGTCGGACGCTCCGGGCGTGACCGACGTCGTCGACGAGGTCCTCGCCCGGGTCGCGGCCGGCGAACGGCTCAAGGAGGCCGTCTCGGAGGTCGCGGCAGCGACCGGGGTGTCCAAGCGTGAGCTGTACGCGGCGGCGCTCGCAGCGCGCTGACGAGGCCATTCACCGCGAGGGACGGCCTGCTCGACGGGCGGTCGGGAGCGCCCGGTGCTAGACCAGGCACATGCCCTACTCGACGCTCGACACGGTGCACCCCCCGACGGTGCGCGACACCGGGGTCCGCGCCCGACGGATCGGGACGGCGGTCCTTGCGGCCTTCGTCCTCGCCGGGCTCGCGGGGGTGTTCGGGGTGCAGGTCGCGACGGCTCACGCCTCCGGCGGTGGCTATGACGTGTCCATCCAGCACGCCTCGATCGCGCGCGCCGGCCTCGACGTGCCCTGGCGCGTGACCGTGCGCCGCGAAGGCGGGTTCGACTCCGCGGTCACCCTCGCGATGACGGCCGACTACCTGCGCATCTTCGAGCACCAGGGGTGGGCCCCCGAACCCACCGACCAGGTGCGGGACGGCGAGTGGCTCTATCTCACCTTCGCCGCGCCCGAAGGACCCGAGCTCATCGTCGACCTCGACACCTACGTCCAGCCCAGCGCCCCCGTCGGGGCCAGCGGGCAGGTCGGGGTCCTCGACGCGGACGGCGCGCTCGTCGCCGTCGCGACGTTCAGCACCCGACTTCTTCCCTGACGCCGGCCCGAGAAGGAGAGCCCGTGGAGATCGTCGTCCGAGCCGCCATCGTCTTCCTGTTCCTCTGGGGCATCACGCGCGTCGTGGGCCGCTCGACGCTCGGTGAGCTCAGCTCCTTCGAGCTCATACTCTTCATCGTCATGGGCGACCTCATCCAGCAGGGAGTGACGCAGCAGGACTTCTCCGTGACCGGGGCCCTGCTCGCGGTCGGGACCTTCGCCGTGCTCACGATCGCGGTGTCGTGGGTGAACGTCCGCTTCCCCGCGGCCCGCACGATCACGCAGGGCACCCCCGTCGTCGTCGTCTCGGACGGCGAGCCGAACCTCGACGTCATGCGGTCCGAGCGCCTCACGCTCGACGAGCTCTACGAGGCGGCGCGTGAGCACGGCATCGAGCGCATCGCGCAGGTCCGGCTCGCGGTGCTCGAGACCGACGGCCAGATCTCCTTCTTCCGGGCGGACGGTCAGCATGCGTAGCGCGGGGCTGCTCCGCAGGACGGTCGCGGTCGCGGCTGCGGCTGCGTTCGTCCTCGTCGGGTGCACACCGGGGCCCACCGCGGGGCCGTCCGTCCCGCCGAGCCCGGCCGCGTCCACCGCGCCCGTCGCGCCCCCGAGCCCGTCGACGACCCCTGAGCCCTCGTCGAGCCCTGAGCCCTCTCCGACGGTGCGGGAGGTGCCCCGGGTCGCGGTCACCTCCGTGACAGACGTCGTCACGGGCCTCGACGCCCCGTGGGGGCTCGCGCTGCTGCCCGACGGCACCGCGCTCGTCACCGAGCGCGACACCGGCGACGTCCTCCTGCTCAGGCTCGACGACGGGGAGCAGCGCGGTTCGGTCGTCACGGTCGAGGGCCCCGGTGCCCGCGACGTCCGCGACGCGGTGCGTCCGGACTCCGAGGGCGGGCTCCTCGGCATCGCGGTGTCGCCGGGCTACGCGAGCGACGCGACCGTGTTCGTCTACCTCACGGCCGCGAAGGACAACCGGGTGCTGCGCATGCGCCTCGAACCGAGCGCGGACGGGGCGGACCTGACGGCGGCGACCGTCATCCTCGACGGCATCCCCAAGGGGCCCAACCACAACGGTGGCCGGCTCGCCTTCGGTCCGGACGGGTACCTCTACGTGACGACGGGCGACGTCTACGACACCGCGCTCGCCCCGGACCCGGGCTCGCTCGGCGGCAAGATCCTCCGCATCACCCCCGACGGCGACCCCGCCCCCGGCAATCCCGACCCGGAGAGCCCCGTGTGGTCGAGCGGCCACCGCAACGTCCAGGGAATCGGCTGGGCGCTCGACGGGCGGATGTTCGCGAGCGAGTTCGGGCAAGACACCTGGGACGAGCTCAACGAGATCGAGGCAGGCGGTGACTACGGCTGGCCCGGCGTCGAGGGCGAGGGCGGTGGCGAGGGCGTCGTCGACCCGCTCGTCGTGTGGTCGACCGACGAGGCCTCGCCGTCCGGGCTGGCCGTCACCGACGAGGGGGTGTACCTCGCCGGGCTCCGCGGCCGCACGCTGTGGCGCGTGCCCTTCGACGGCGACGGGGCGGGCGCGCCGCAGCCGCTGCTGCGCGACGAGCACGGCCGGCTCCGCACGGTCGTCGAGGCGCCGGACGGCGCGCTGTGGGTGACGACGTCGAACACCGACGGGCGCGGCCGACCCGCCGCGGGTGACGACCGGATCCTGCGAGTCGTCGTCGAGCCGGCGGGCTGAGGCGCGCTCGGCTGAGCGTGGCGCCTCGGGGTGACGGCGGCTGTCAGACCTCGCGGGAGGTGAGCAGCTCGACGCCTGCGTGGACCATCGCCTCGCGGGCCTGCGCGCCCTGCTCCGCGGTGACGGGGACGGTGAGGTCGGTGAGGACCCGCACGTCGAAGCCCAGCTCACGCGCGTCGATCGCGGTGGCCTTGACGCAGTGCGACTCCGCGATCCCGACGACGTCGACCGCGTCGATCTCCGAGGCCCGCAGGACGTCGACGAGCGAGGCGCCCTCCGGGTCGGTCCCCTCGAAGCCCGAGTACGCCGCGGCGTACTGGCCCTTCTTCACGCTCACGTCCGGCGCGAGGTCGGCGAGCGCGGGGTGGAGCTCGGCCTCCGCGGTCCCGGCGACGCCGTGCGGCGGCCACGAGTCGACGAAGTCGGGCGTCTCGGAGAAGTGCGCGCCGGGGTCGACGTGCCAGTCCTGCGTCGTCACGACGAGGTCGTAGTCGCCCCGGTGGACGCGGGCGAAGGCGGCCACGCCCTCGGCGACGGCGTCGCCGCCCGTGACGCCGAGCGCGCCGCCCTCGCAGAACGTCGGCTGCACGTCGACGACGACGAGCGCACGGCGCGTGTGGTTCTCGTCCGTGAGGAAGCGGGTCCCGGTGGTGGTCATGGCACCATCCTGCCTCGGCGCCCCGGGGTCTGGCGCGGGCATACGATGACCCCCATGCCCAAGGCCGCCTCGTCCTTCTACCTCACGACGCCGATCTACTACGTGAACGACGCCCCGCACATCGGGCACGCGTACACGACGGTTGCGGCCGACGTCCTCACCCGGTGGCATCGCCAACGCCAGCAGGACGTGTGGTTCCTCACCGGGACCGACGAGCACGGCCAGAAGGTCATGCGCACCGCGGAGGCGAACGGCGTCACCCCCCAGGAGTGGGCCGACCGCCTCGTCGCGTCGTCGTGGGAGCCGGTGCTCGCGACGCTCGACGTCCGCAACGACGACTTCATCCGCACGACGCAGCAGCGGCACACCTCGCGGGTCCAGGCGTTCATCCAGGACCTCCACGACAAGGGCGAGATCTACGCCGGCTCCTACGAGGGTCCGTACTGCGTGGGCTGCGAGGAGTACAAGCTGCCGGGCGACCTCGTCGACGGCACGGGCGAGCTCGAGGGGTCGAAGCTCTGCCCGATCCACTCCCGTCCCGTCGAGATGCTCTCCGAGCAGAACTACTTCTTCCGGATGAGCGCCTACACCGAGCGGCTGCTCGCGTTCTACGAGGAGAACCCGACCTTCGTCCAGCCCGCGTCGGCGCGCAACGAGGTGATCGCCTTCGTGCGGCAGGGGCTGCAGGACCTCTCGATCTCGCGTAACACCTTCGACTGGGGCATTCCCATCCCGTGGGACCCGAGCCACGTGCTCTACGTGTGGTTCGACGCGCTGCTCAACTACGCGACCGCGGTGGGCCTCGCCTCCGACGACCCGGCCGACCAGGAGCAGTTCGCTGCCCGGTGGCCCGCCGACGTCCACCTCGTCGGCAAGGACATCCTCCGCTTCCACGCGGTCATCTGGCCGGCCATGCTCATGGCGGCCGGGCTGCCGCTGCCGGGGCAGGTCTTCGCGCACGGCTGGTTGCTCGTGGGCGGCGAGAAGATGAGCAAGTCGAAGCTCACCGGGATCGCGCCCGAGCAGATCATCGACACCTTCGGCTCGGACGCCTTCCGCTACTACTTCATGCGCGCGATCGTCTTCGGTCAGGACGGGTCCTTCTCCTGGGAGGACCTGCACGCGCGCTACACGGCCGAGCTCGCGAACGGCTTCGGCAACCTCGCCTCGCGCGTCGCGGCGATGGTCGGCAAGTACTTCGGCGGCGCGCTCCCCGAGGCGGGTCCTGCGACGGACGCGGAGGTGGCGCTCGAGGCCGTCGCCGCGTAGGCCGTCGCGGACGCCGAGGACGCGATCGACCGGCTCGCGATCCACGAGGCGATCGGCGCGGTGTGGACGCTCGTCGAGGCGACGAACCTCTACATCACGGAGCAGGAGCCGTGGAAGGTCGCGAAGGCGGCCGAGGAGGTCGGCCCCGACGGTGCGTCGGTGCAGGGCGGTCGGCTCGCGACGGTGCTCGTCACGTCGGCCGAGGCGCTGCGGTCCCTCGCGGTGCTGCTGCGCCCCGTGACGCCCAAGGCCGCGGCCGCGCTGTGGGAGTCGCTCGGCGCGGAGGCGCACCTCGGTGCGCTCGACGCGCAGCCGGTGGCCTCCGCCGCGGCCTTCGGCACGCTTCCCCCGGGCACGGTCGTGACGAAGGGCGCCTCGCTCTTCCCGCGGATCGAGGAGCCGGCCGAGCAGTGACGACGGTCGCCGACGTGGCAGGGCGGGCCTAGTGGCGCGCTCGCGCAGCAAGGACCGCGGCTGGCCGCCGCTCCCCGAGCTGCTGCCGCACGCGATCGTCGACAACCACACGCACCTCGAGTCGGTCCTCACCTTCCCGGTCGAACGGACCGGGTCGTCGGCGGCGCCGGACCCGCGCACGGTCGACGACCACCTCGCACTCGCCGCGCGGGTGGGCGTGACGCGGGCGGTGCAGATCGGCTGCGACCTCGCGTCGGCGCGCTGGACCGACG
>JAFABT010000233.1 GCA_023425905.1 Actinomycetes bacterium
CGCCCGCACCGGGCTCGCCGAGCTCGCGACCCGGCAGATCGGGGCGCTGTCCGGCGGGCAGCGCAAACGCGCGTTCGTCGCGCGCTGCCTTGCGCAGGAGGCCCGCCTCCTGCTGCTCGACGAGCCCTTCGCCGGGGTCGACGCGCGCTCCGCAGACGAGCTCGCCGCCGTGCTGCGCGGTCTCGCGGCGGACGGCGCGTCGGCTCTCGTCTCGACCCACGACCTCGCGGCGTTGCCGTCGCTCGCCCACGACGTCGTCCTCCTCGCGGGCGGACGCGTCGTCGCCGCAGGCCCGACGTCGACGACGCTCACCCCCGACGCGCTCGCCCGCGTGCTCGGCATGACCGCCCCGACGACGACGGAGGAGGCACCGTGACGCCCGCGCAGTGGCTGCTCGAGCCGTGGACGTACGAGTTCATGCAGCGGGCCCTCGTCGTCACCGGGGTCGCCGCGGTCGTCTGCGCGCTGCTGTCGTGCTGGCTCGTCCTCGTCGGGTGGTCGCTGCTCGGCGACGCCGTCTCGCACGCCGTGCTGCCCGGGGTCGTCGCCTCCTACGTCCTGGGCCTGCCGTTCGCTCTCGGGGCGCTCGTCTTCGGGCTTGGGGCGGTAGGACTCATCGGCGCGGTGCGTAGCCGCACGACGCTGCGGGAGGACACCGCGATCGGCGTCGTCTTCACGGCGCTGTTCGCGCTCGGCGTCGTCGGGGTGTCCGTGACGCCGTCGCACATCGACCTCTCGCACATCCTGTTCGGCAACGTGCTCGGGGTCTCCCAGACGGACTTCGTCCAGGTCGTCGTCCTCGGTGCCGCGACGATGCTCACGCTCGTCCTTCTGCGCCGTGACCTCACGCTCGTCGCCTTCGACCCGGTGCACGCGCACGCGCTCGGGCTGTCGCCGCGCCGGGTGCGCTGGGTGCTCCTCGTCGCGCTCGCCATCACCGTCGTCGTCGCACTCCAGGCCGTCGGCGTCGTCCTCGTCGTCGCGATGGTCATCACGCCGGGCGCGACTGCGAGGCTCCTCACGGACCGGCTGCCCCGGATGCTCGTCGTCGCACCCGTCATCGGCCTCGTCTCGGCCGTCATCGGGCTCCAAGCGAGCTTCCACCTCGACGCGGCGAGCGGGGCGATGGTCGTCCTCGTCCAGTCCGTGCTGTTCGCGGGCGCGCTCGTCGTGCGGTCGCTACGGTCGGGGCGGGCGGCCTCGGCGGCCGGTCGCCGCACGGCCGCGACCGACTCCCCGCCCGAGTCGCCACCTGCAGCCGACACCCGCGTGAAGGAGAGCCCGTGACCGAGACCGTCGCCCGTGTGGGCGCCGTCGCCCAGGACTACCTCAAGGCCGTGTGGGGCCTGCAGGAGTGGTCGCAGGAGCCGGTGACGACCAAGGCACTCGCCGCGCGGCTCGATGTGGGGGCGTCCGCCGTGTCGCAGCAGGTGCGGCGGCTGGGGGAGGCCGGTCTGCTCGCGCACGAGCCCTACGGTGCGATCACGCTCACCGATCAGGGCCGCGACCTCGCCGTCCGGATGGTGCGGCGGCACCGGCTGCTCGAGACCTTCCTCGTCGCGGAGCTGGGCTACGGCTGGGACGAGGTGCACGACGAGGCCGAGGTGCTCGAGCACGCGGTGTCGGACGTGTTCGTCGAGCGGATGGACGCCCGGCTCGGCCGTCCTGTGCGTGACCCGCACGGCGACCCCATCCCGGACCCGGACGGTCGGCTTCGCGTCCCGGCGGCGGTCCCGCTCTGGGACGCCCCGGACGGCGAGGTGGTCGTCGCGCGCATCTCGGACGCGGACCCCGAGCTGCTGCGGCGCTTCGCCGAGCTGGGGCTCGTGCTCGACGCGGAGCTGCGGCTCGGGGCGACGCAGGTCACGCTCGGCGTGCGCCCCGTCACCCCGTCGTCGACCGGGCAGCCGCTCGACCTCGCGGAGGTCGCTGCCCGGGCGATCTGGGTGACGCCCCGTCCGTCGTGAGCGTCGCGGCCGCGGGTCGCGGTCTGCCGTACCGGTGAGGCCGCGGCGGTAAACTCGTGCGGGTGACCTCCCCGGATATCGACACGAGCACCCCCGCGCACCGTTACACCGCCGCCCTGGCCGGCGAGATCGAGTCGCGGTGGCAGGACCGCTGGGACGCCGACGGCACGTTCCACGCCGCGAACCCCACGGGACCGCTCGTCGGCGCGGACGGCACGAACGCCGACGGGGACGCCCCGTCGTTCTTCGTCATGGACATGTTCCCGTACCCCTCGGGCGCGGGCCTCCACGTCGGCCACCCGCTCGGGTACATCGCGACCGACGTCGTCGGACGCTTCCGCCGGATGCAGGGCGACAACGTCCTGCACGCCCTCGGCTACGACGCCTTCGGGCTGCCGGCCGAGCAGTACGCCGTGCAGACGGGGCAGCACCCGCGCGTGACGACCGAGGCGAACATCGCGAACATGCGCCGCCAGCTGCGTCGCCTGGGCCTCGCGCACGACCCGCGCCGCACCTTCGCGACGACGGACTCGGACTACGTGCGCTGGACGCAGTGGATCTTCCTGCAGATCTTCAACTCCTGGTACGACGCAGACGCGGTGCGGCCCGACGGCGGGCGTGGCGCGGCCCGCCCGATCACCGAGCTCGAGGCCGCGTTCGCCTCGGGGGAGCGGGCGACCCCGGACGGCACGCCGTGGGCGGAGCTCGACGTCGTCGCGCGTCGCCGCCTCGTCGACGCCGAGCGGCTCGCGTACGTCTCCGAGGCGCCGGTCAACTGGTGCCCGGGCCTCGGCACGGTGCTCGCGAACGAGGAGGTCACGGCCGAGGGCCGCTCCGAGCGCGGCAACTTCCCCGTGTTCCAGCGCAGCCTGCGCCAGTGGAACATGCGCATCACCGCGTACGCGGACCGCCTCGCGGACGACCTCGACCTCATCGACTGGCCCGAGAAGGTCCGGGCGATGCAGCGCAACTGGATCGGCCGGTCCGAGGGCGCCTTCGTCACCTTCGACGTCATCGGCGGCGCAGACGTCGAGGTCTTCACGACGCGCCCTGACACGCTGTTCGGTGCGACCTTCATGGTCGTCTCGCCCGAGCACCCGCTGCTCGACGAGGTCCCGGCCGAGTGGCCCGAGGGGACGCTCGCGGCGTGGCGCGGCGGGCACGAGAGCCCCGTCGCCGCGGTCGCCGCGTACCGCCGTGAGGCCGCGGCCAAGACGGCCGTCGAGCGCCAGGCGGACGCGGGCCGCAAGACGGGCGTGTTCACCG
This sequence comes from Actinomycetes bacterium, assembly GCA_023425905.1. Taxonomy (GTDB): domain Bacteria; phylum Actinomycetota; class Actinomycetes; order Actinomycetales; family Cellulomonadaceae; genus JAFABT01. The sequence continues at coordinate 3,234 of JAFABT010000233.1, forward strand.
GCCACCTCGCGCTCAACCCTGTCAACGGCGAGGCGCTGCCCGTCTTCACCGCCGACTACGTGCTCATGGGCTACGGCACGGGCGCGATCATGGCCGTGCCCGGCGGCGACGAGCGCGACTTCGCGTTCGCGCAGGCCTTCGAGCTGCCCGTCGTCCACACCGTCGCTGCGCCCGAGGGCCACGAGGGTGCGTGGACCGACGACGGCGCGATCATCAACTCCTCCAACGAGGAGATCAGCCTCGACGGCCTCGACGTCGCGACAGCCAAGGAGCGCATCGTGGCGTGGCTCGCCGAGCGCGGTGCTGGCCGGGCGACGACGACGTACCGGCTGCGTGACTGGCTGTTCTCCCGTCAGCGCTACTGGGGCGAGCCGTTCCCGATCGTCTACGACGAGCACGGGCTGCCGATCGCGTTGCCCGACTCCGCGCTTCCGGTCGACCTGCCCGAGGTCCCGGACTACTCCCCGCGCACGTACGACCCGCAGGATGCGAACTCCTCGCCCGAGCCGCCGCTCGGCCGTAACGAGGACTGGGTGACCGTCACCCTCGACCTCGGCGACGGGCCGCGCGAGTACCGCCGGGACACGAACACGATGCCGAACTGGGCCGGTTCGTGCTGGTACTACCTGCGCTACCTCGACCCGACGAGCTCTGCGGCCGTCGTGCCCGGCGACCTCGAGCGGTACTGGATGGGCCCGGAGCACAACGCGACCGCGGGTGCGGCCGGCGGCGTGGACCTCTACGTCGGCGGCGTCGAGCACGCCGTGCTCCATCTGCTCTACGCGCGGTTCTGGCACAAGGTCCTCTTCGACCTCGGCCACGTGAGCAGCATCGAGCCGTTCCACACGCTGTTCAACCAGGGGTACATCCAGGCGTACGCCTTCGTCGACGCCCGCGGCCAGCACGTTCCGGCCAACGAGGTCGTCGGGGACGAGCAGACGGGGTGGACGTGGCAGGGTGAGGCCGTCACCCGCGAGTACGGGAAGATGGGCAAGTCCCTCAAGAACGTCGTCACGCCGGATGAGATGTACGAGCAGTACGGCGCGGACACCTTCCGGGTGTACGAGATGTCGATGGGCCCTCTCGACGTGTCGCGGCCGTGGGACACCAGGGCGGTCGTCGGCTCGCAGCGGTTCCTCCAGCGACTGTGGCGCAACGTCGTCGACGAGGAGACCGGCGCGGTCACGGTGACCGACGACGAGCCCGACCTCGCGACCCTGCGCGTCCTGCACCGCACGATCGCGGACACGACCGCGGAGATGGCCGGCATGCGGGTCAACACCGCGATCGCCAAGCTCATCGTCCTCAACAACCACCTCACGACGCTCGAGCGGGTGCCGCGCGCCGCGGTCGAGCCGCTCGTGCTCATGCTCGCGCCGATCGCCCCGCACATCGCCGAGGAGTTGTGGTCGCGGCTCGGGCACGACGGTTCGCTCACCCGTGAGCCCTACCCGGTCGCGGACGAGGCGTACCTCGTCGAGGACACCGTCACGTGCGTCCTGCAGGTCCAGGGCAAGGTCCGCGGGCGGGTCGAGGTTGCCGCGTCGATCGGGGAGGACGAGCTGCGGGAGATCGCGCTCGCAGACCCGGCCGTCGTCCGCACGCTCGACGGGCGCGACATCCGCACGGTCATCGTCCGCGCGCCCAAGCTCGTCAACGTGGTCCCGGTCTGACGATGCCCGGCACGGCGGGCGCTGCCGGCACGACGGCACGCGTGCGCCGTCGTGCACCGGTCGCGGTCGTCACCGACTCGACGGCGTCCCTGCCGGCGGACGTCGTCGAGCGGCTCGGCATCGTCGTCGTGCCGCTCACGGTGTCGATCGACGGGCAGTGGCACACCGAGGGCGTCGACCTCGACCCGGCCGAGCTCGCTGCCGCGCTGCGCAGCGGGGCGAAGGTGACGACGTCGCAGCCCTCGCCCGAGGCCTTCGCGCGTGCGTACGCGCGAGCGGTCGAGCACGGCGCCCGCGAGATCGTCTCGGTGCACCTGTCCGGGGAGCTGTCCGGCACCGTGCGCGCGGCAGAGCTCGCGGGGCTCGGGGCGCGGGTGCCGGTCCACATCGTCGACTCGCGCTCCGCCGGGATGGGGCTGGGGCATGCTGTGCTCGCGGCGGCCGAGCACGTCGCCTCGGCGCCGCGCCGGATGCCGTGGCAGCGCGAGGACGTCTCGCTCGGTGCGCAGGCGGCGCAGCGGGCGCGTGAGGTGGCCGAGACCGGCACGCTCGTGTTCCTCGTCGACTCTCTCGATCACCTGCGTCGCGGTGGCAGGGTGGGCGCGACTGCTGCGGCGCTCGGGACGGTCCTCGGGCTAAGGCCCTTGCTCGGCCTCGTCGACGGGCGCATCGAGGTGCTCGAGAAGGTGCGCACACGCCGCGCCGCACGAGAGCGGCTGGTCCAGATCGGGGCCGAGGCGGCGGCACTGCTGGAGGCCCGGCGGGTATCCGTGCACCACATGGGTGACCCGGAGGCGGGGCTCGCGTTGGCCGAGTCCCTCGCGGATCGTGCGGGCCTCGAGGCCGACGACGTTCTCGTCACCCAGGTGTCCGCCGTGATCGGGGCGCACGCCGGCCCGGGGCTGCTCACCGTCGTCGTCACCGGGCGCTGACCGCCCCGGCGGGCTCTGCACCTCTTCAACCGAGTGAGCCGTACCCAGCGTTCCGGCGCGTCTGCCGTCCGACCACACCACATCCTGCAGAGCTGCGCCCTCGTGAAGCTGCCCAGCCATGCTCAGACCTTTTTCTCTTCCCGCCCACCGGCGGATTCAGCGTGCCCGGTGATCCGGGGTCAACCCCTGGGCACGTCCAGGCCGAGGCGACCTGGGGCTTCTACCAGCGCATGAGCGGCGCCTACCGCGAGCCCGACCGCGCGAAGGGCAAGCAACGGTTGACGGCACGGAGAGCCTCGGTCGGCCACGGCGTCCCACCCGCGCTCCCCGAGCTCCGCACGTTCGGGCGGACGCTGACCAAGCGCGCCGGCGACGTCCTGGCCTACTTCGACCGCCCCGGCACCTCCAACGGCCCCGCCGAAGCCATGAACGGCCGACTCGAGCACCTGCGCGGCTCCACCCTGGGCTTCCGCAACCTCACCAACTACATCACCAGAAGCCTGCTCGAGACCGGCGGCTTCAGACCCCACCTACACCCCGAACTGTGATTAGCCCGCAGAAAATGCTCCGAGCAAGACAGAGTCTGCTAGGGTAGTTCCGACGCAGACAATCCATTCCTAAGGGGGAGAATCCATGGGTCGCAATCGTGCCATGACTTGGTCGGGTGCCCGACGCCACGGCGCTAAATGGGGCTACAGCCCAGGACGGCATGGCCAACTGGGAGTCGCCATTGGGGGTTTCACCGCGGGCCTTCTGCTCCTGACAGCAGCACCTCTAAGCGCTTTGGAGGCTCGGGAATACTCCGAGGAAATCTCACTAGATAGCATCGTGAATGCGGCCAAACCTGCTATCTCCACGCCGGACGAACAAGTACTGCCTACGCGACAGTGGAAGGGCGGCTACGAGTTTAGTTCAGATAGGGGAGATGCTGCTCACCTACCCTCAAACCCAAATGGCAGGATTACGCTCGCACCCCAGCATGGAACGGCGATCTCAGTTGAACTACCATTCGCAGAGCACATGGAAGAGGGCACACAGGCAGCGGATGGCAGTGTCTTGTACTCATCGAGTGGAGACACGGATTTCGTGGTGCAGGTGTTTGGCGACGCCTCCGTGGCAATCCATTCTGTTATTGGAAGCCCGCGCGCTCCACATTCTATTCCATATGACTTTTCGCTACCCAGTGCAGCGGAACTCAAGTTGCTGTCTGACGGCGCCGTTCTCGTGAGTGATTCCCGCGGTGATTTCCTTGCTCTCGTAGCGAAGCCCTGGGCGACGGATGCGGCTGGGCGCAAGCTGGAGACGCGGTACGAAATCGCAGGACACACACTGGTTCAAATTGTTGAACCAGGTCATAATCCGAGTTACCCGATCGTCGCGGACCCCTATCTGGGAATTGCATTGATCGATAACGTGATTCGTAACTACCACACTGGGCAGGGCTATCGGTACTACGTTGCGCCAAGTGTCTTCGCTCGGGCAATTCAGCCAGCTAGCGTTGCAGGCTTGACGGCGCGAACTCCCGCATGGAATGAAGCCAAGGGCTACTACTCTCAAATGAATACCGCGAGCATCCGAGACCAGTTCTATTGCCACTGGGATTACAAGGCCTCCGGACTGACGATCGTTAAGAGCACATGGAATCTAGAAGCGTGGAGACCCCACACCACGTACAGGAAGCTCCTCAATGCGAAGTGCAACAACTGAAAGGATAGTCAGATGCACAGATTCCGTGGGACATATGTGTGGCTGCTGGCTGCGGGAGTTTTCGGCGCGACTTCGATCATCGTCGGGCTGACCATGTGGGACCGAGTTGAGGCGGACCTCGATCCCGGTGCCTCCGAGGTGGTGTGGTTGGCGAGCGGCGGCTTGGCACTGGTGTGCATCGCGGTCTTCTCCGTCCGCCTTGTTCGGTCTCACAAGGTCGATGAGCGGGACTAGGTGTGACGTCGAGGGCGGGTGCTGACGCTAGGCGGTGAGTCATCCTGACAGGCGAAGGCCTCCGGTTGGGAAGCGAAGGTGTCTAGTTTTCCGTTTCACCAACCGGAGGCCTTCGTGCCTCGCACCTTCGTGACCCCTGACCCGTCGATGACCCCGCCGAGCTCGCCGGTCTCGGGGCGCGGGTGCCCGTCCACATCGTCGACTCGCGCCGGGATGGGTCTGGGGAACGCCGCCCTCGCCGCGGCCGAGGTCGTCGCGGGTGCGGGACGCCGGATGCCCTGGCAGCGCGAGAAGGTCTCGCTCGGGGCCCGCGCGCCGCAGCGCGCCCGCGAGGTCGCCGGGTCTGCGACCGTCGTGTTCCTCGTCGACTCCTTCGACCACCTGCGACGCGGCGGGCGCCTCTCCGCGACCGCCGCCGCGCTCGGAGCCGTGCTCGGGCTGCGGCCGCTGCTCGCGCTGAGCGCAGGGCGCATCGAGGTGCAGGAGAAGGTGCGCACCCGGCGTGCAGCGCGGGAGCGACTCGTCCAGATCGGTGCCGACGCCGCGGCGCGGATGGCAGAGCCGCGGATCGCCGTCCACCACATGGGGGACCTGGAGGCGGCTGAGGCGCTCGCGACGGCCCTTGCCGAGCGGGCTGGTGTGGACGTCGACGCGGTGTGCGTCACGCAGATCTCGGCGGTCGTCGGGGCACATGCGGGGCCGGGGCTGCTCACGGTGGTCGTCTCGGAGGAGTGAGCTCGAGGTCAGGAAGGGTCAGACGGGACTGCAGCGCGGATAGGTGACACCCACCATGTGGTGCCGACGCGCTGACGGCCGACGACACCCCTTGATCACCGCGACCGGTCAGGCTGTCCCCAGCGTGGCGTGCTCCCGACGCCCGTCCACAGCGTTGGGCAGCTCGGCGTACCCGGCCCGAGGCGGGTACCTAGCGTCAGCGCGTGGATGCACACCAGCGACGACGGAACTCTCCCTCGCGTAGCGGAGCCTGGCCGCCCGACCTCGAGCGTCTGAGCGCACTCGCATCCGGACGCGCTGCGGAGCCACCTAGGCCGATGCCCGATCCTGCCGATGACGAGGGGCCAGCGCTGCCTCGTCGCGCGCCGATGAGGTCACCGGTTCCGGCTGGCGAAGGGCCGGAGGCGGCAGAAACACCTGAGGCGCAGGACTCTGCGGACGTCGTGGCGCGGATGCGCGAGCGTGCGATCGGGAACGCGGCCCGGGCGTACAGCGCTGCGTATGGCGACCCGCTCGCCCACGGGCTCACGGACGGGGCGTCGCAGTCGCGACGATGGCGGCTGGGTCGGAGCGGCACCGTGGCGGCTGTTGCTGGTGTCGGTGTCGTCCTCCTCGTGGTCCTCGCGGTGGTGGGGCTGCGTGCCGAGGAGGTCCTGCGGCCCGTTGCGACGCTCAGCGACGGGACGGCGCCTGCTGCTCCCACGACGGGCGACGGAGTCGATCGAGCCGACAGCACCAGCATGCCCGAGGAGCCGGAGGCCACGACGGCCACCCCAGGGCGCGTCGTCCATGTCGTCGGCGCGGTGAAGAAGCCGGGCGTCTACACGCTCCCGGCAGAAGCCCGCCTCGCGGACGCGGTCGAGGCCGCCGGGGGAGCGACGAAGAAGGCCGACCTCGGGAGCGTCAACCTCGCGCGCGTCGTCGAGGACGGCGAGCAGATCCGCGTCCCGGCCAAGGGTGAGGAACCGACGGGTGCGGAGTCGTCACCCGCAGGTGGCGAGCCTGACAGCGGGGCAGACGGCCTCGTCGACCTCAACGCAGCGGACGCCGCCGCGCTCGACGCGCTGCCCGGGATCGGACCCGTTCTCGCCGGGCGCATCGTCGAGTGGCGCGAGACCAACGGACGGTTCACGGACGTCGCCGAGCTCGCGGAGGTGAGCGGGATCGGGCCCTCGCTCCTCGCGCGCCTCGGTGACCTCGTGCGCGTATGACCGCGGAGTCCGCGCCGGGCCGCACCCCGCCCGGCACCGCGCTGCTCGACCTGCGGATCGTCCCGGCCGCGCTGCTCGCGTGGTGCTGCGCCGCGGTGGGCGTGCTCGTGCCAGCCCGAGCGGCGCCCCTGGTGTGCGT
>JAFABT010000242.1 GCA_023425905.1 Actinomycetes bacterium
TAACCGCACCTGGCAGCCGTGATCTTTCCACATCCGCCGAGCAATTCGTCAAGGACCTCCGTTCCGTAATCAAAGATCAGCTGTCCCCAAAACTCACGCAGGCCATGAGTATAGTCTTCAAAAAGAAGCGGCGTAAATCCCGCAGCACTAAACCTGGCGGAAATCTTTTCCTGGCGCTCAACACGTCCCATGAGACCGGAGAAATTCGCCTCCGACTCTAAGGCATAAAAATCGGCAACGACGAGTCGTCCCTTGACTTTAAGCACACGAAAAGCCTCGCGAAGCGCTGACTCAGGCTCCGAAAGTTTTGAGAAGCTGCACTTAAAGAAGATCCCGTCAAACGTACACGCGGCAAATGGCAGCGCGGCCGCGTCGCCGCAGAGGCAGCAGTCACCAGTGACAGCCTCTGCTATGGCCGGATCTTTATCTATACCGGTCATCGTAAATTCGGTGCACTCATTTACATAACGGACGCTTTCGCCGGCACCGCAGCCTATATCTGCCAGCTTAGCCCCGGAGGGAAAACGGCATAGTTCCAGCGCATGCTTAGTAAGCGCGATTCCACCTGGTGAAGGCAGGCTGCAGCGGCATGTCTTCATTTGTCATTCCATAACGTGAGATAATTTACGCAGAAGGGAACCAGCTTTCCATTTTTTGCGACATGGAGGCTGCATAGGCGCAGGCGCTCCACATCAAGATTGCCTGCGTCCTGAAAGGCCATCGCGGTAACGGTGAAACCGTTGGTGGAAAGCCTAGAGAGAAAGTAGTCCAGATCCGACATATCTTCCACAACACTGGATGTGCCATAGCAGGAGTTATCATTCCGCTGCCACCTGCGCCCGACAAATTCGCGATTTTTATCCGCCGGGCTTTCCGCGCCGCAACAGCAGGAGGGGCCATCGCTTCGTTTTTTAGTCAGAGGATAAAGAGTACCGTCTCTTTTAACTATAAAATCGCCGTGAAAACCGCACAGTGGATGATCGCATTGTGAAGGCAGCAGGTTTTCTGCCTTTACGAGCCCATTCGTCTGCTCCTCTATCGCGCAAAGCAGTTCGTCGAGAGTGAGACGCGAATCATCCCTTGGAACACCTGGGATGCGTCCCAAATGGGCTACTGGCTGAAAATGTACGCCGCGTACAGCGGGAGATTTACCTGCCGCGTACCTCAGAATATCACCCACCGCGCTGTCGTTCACGCCTGGCACCACTGTCGGCACGAGCGTTACGCCGAGGTTATATTTCGCGCAGTTGGCTAGGGCGCGTTCTTTCACGGCAAAGAGCGGCATGCCGCGCAATTTTTTATATATCCCGTCGTCGGTGCCGTCAAACTGCATAAAAACGAATGAGAGACCCGCTTCGGCAAGTTTCTTTACATATGCCTCATCTTCGGCAAGCCGTAGACCGTTGCTGTTGAGCTGCACATACTTACAGCCAAGTCCTTTTGCGGACGCTACCAGCTCCGGCAGGTCATCGCGCAAAGTCGGTTCTCCCCCGCTCAGTTGGACCAGCGTCCGTCCCGGTACGACAAAACCGGCCATCTCCCGGCGAAGTTCTTCAAATAGAGTATCGGGACCGCCTTTTTTATCGGCAAAGCAGTAGCGGCAGTGCAGGGTACAACGCTCCGTCACCTCAAGAACGACGCAGCAGGTGCCGTTTTTATGTTCAGAACAGAGCCCGCTTTCGGCGCACACCGCAGGACAATCGAAAGAACCGCCACCTTCCATCGGCGCAGTATCTCCATACCAGGAAAGTATGCTTTTTTTATTTTTCCAGATAAGCACAGAGAAATCTCCATGCTCCGGACAGCTCTTATCCAGATAGGTGGCGCCATTTCTCACGGCTATTTCCGCCCGCAGCCTCCGTCCGCAGATAGGACATATGCTGCCCGTCTCTCTAATCATTTTTTCCATTTGCGCCTCATTTATCTTCTATCGAGACTTCAACCTGCGCCATCTTTCCTTTGGCAAGGCTCTCGGGAATGAATACCTGCCCGCAGGAGGGACAGCGCATGACCTCGGTGTTGAAGGAATGGTCCAGGTAGCTGAAGTAGGCCTTGTGCATCTCCAGCGCCACGTTGCATCTGCTACAGATCAAGTTTTTGTTTTCTTCCATGCCACACCTCTTCCAGTTCTATCTTCATCCTGTGCGAGTAAGCGTTATATACACGATAGCCATCGCCCTCGGGATGATATTCAACCCAACAGGTCATGTGGCCGATCTCGTGATAGCCCGTAAAATGCCCGTTCTTCGGATTGGACAGCTTCCTTCCCGTTTGTTCGCAGAAACTTATGACGGCGGCAAGGTCGTCTTCAAGGATCTTTTCCCTATGCAGCTTCGCTTCCAACTCTTGAGAGATCAGCAAAGTGATGTCCTTCTCCGGCGGCATTTCTTCGTTAAGCAGCTCTTTCATGAGACTCTCCTTTACCAGCTCCCGATTGCGCCGCCTTTTACTATAGGTCGGCGGCCTCTTATCCCAGCCTCCGAGGCCTAGGATCAGATCAAGGATATGCAGCACCGGCTTCCCCGCTTCGGCGAATATATCGCGGCAGTTAGTACAGTATACTACATAGGGTACTGGCTTTTCCGATATCCTCTTATCAATGAGCCATCTCGCATAAGGGGGATTGGCGATCGATATCTGCCCTCCCCAGGAACAGCATTTAGCCCTCTCTCCTTCGTATTCCAGCGGTTTTAGCAGATACCCTGCCTCCGTCAGCATCATCCTTACCCTTTGCCGTGTTTCGGGATAATTTCGCGCGGAGCAAGGATCAAAGAGAGAAATTTCACCGCCACCGGCAGCGGTCTTCACGCCCAGTTCATAAAGGACATCGCTCACCATCGTTCCCTTAATCTGTGGCAGCGCCTCCCGTATCATTTCGCGGCAGGTCGGACAGCCAAAGATGATATCCGGCATTCCCAGCTGCCGCCATTTTTCCTCTATCTCACGACAAATGCCGTCGTATATATTATCGTCGCCCGACCATAGAGCCGGAGCGCCGCAACAGGTGACAAAGATTGCCGTATCGGGCAGATGTTTCCTTAAAAGCCGGTATGTCTCCGTCACATACCGCGGGTCTGAGGCTCCCATCTGGCAACCGGGGAAGAAAAGATAGCGGCAAACGCATCCGTCGGTTTGCCCCCTATGGAAATCTTTAATGTCCGCTGACGCGGACGGGGGGCGGCTCTCGCGGCAAACGCATCCGTCGGTTTGCCCCCTATAGAAATCTTTAATGTCCGCTGACGCGGACGGGGGGCGGTTCTCGCGGCTGGATTCTTCTCCAGATGGAACATAGAAAAAGGAGGCTCTTTCAGATCGGGAAAATGCCATGTCGTTGAGCCAGAACTCATGAAAGGCCCACGGCATCGCGTTTTTTTCACGCATTGCGCGGTGGCTCTCTCGCATAAACTTTCCAACGTCAATCTGTTCCGGGCAGACTTTGCCGCAGAGACCGCATTGATTACAGGTGGAAATCAGTCTCGTCGCCACTGTGCCGTTGCCATCCAGCGTGCCGGGATTGACTGTGATATGCACCTCTTCTTCAATGAGCTTGGGGAATTTCTGGAAATAGGCCATCATATCACAGCTGCGGACACAAACATCGCAGCGGCATTTGAGACAGCGGGCCGCCTCCCTCCGCGCCTCGTCTTCCGTATAGCTGCCGTCAACAGAGGGAGACACGGGAACAACCACAGTGACATCTTTCAGCTCCAGCTTGATCTTGGTCGGTATGCGCGGCTCCGGCCCTTTCATGTTCCCCGTCTTGATATAGCCTTCGATCAACGACGCGGCCCGCAGGCCATGCGCGATGGCCTCCGCCGAAGAGACGCCCAAGATAGATCCACCGACGAACAGGCCCTCCGCTGCTGCCATCACGTCACCGGCCGCCGCTTCCTCCGACAGGTCAAACGATCCGCCGCCCTTACCGGTCGCCACATAGACAGCGTCGTATTTTTTTCTTATATTTTCAAGGTCTCTTACCTCCGTGTTGAGGATAAGACTGTATTTTTCTTTAGAAAACTGTTCTTCTATATCTTTTAAAAAAATCTCCGGCGGCATTATATCCCATAAATGTCCTCCAATACGGCCTCCTTTTTCAAACACCGTGACCGCGTATTTCCTGTTCGAGAGCCGCAGTGCGCAGGCCAGGGCGCTGATACCGCCGCCCACTATGGCGATATTTCTATCTTTAGCGGGCATGTTATAACTATTGGGCTCCCTACGAACCATCCCGGCAACGACAGCCCGCTCGATAAGTTTCAGATTGACAGCTCCATCTATGCCGCTTCGCGGGCAGTCCAGACGACATCTCTCGTCACAGATCTCCGCGACGATGCGCGGAAAGGCGACCGCATTGGCATAGAGCCGGTATGCCAGGTTTAAGGCCCCCCGCTCCACACGTGGAACAAACTCCCGTATATCGAGG
>JAFABT010000080.1 GCA_023425905.1 Actinomycetes bacterium
GTAGAGGGCCCCCGGGACCGGACCTCCGAGGCGACGACGCTGCTCGGCCGCCGGATCCGATCCCGAGGCTCCGTCGGCCGTGACGCTCGGCTCCGGCGGCGGGAGCTTCTCGAGCTCGGCCGCCGCGTCGAGGCTCTTCTCCCGGACGTCGCTCACGATGCGCCCGTCGCGGAAGGTGACGACGCGCGACGCACACGCCGCGATGTCGTGCTCGTGGGTGACGAGGACGATCGTGATCCCGCGCTCGCGATTCAGCCGCTGGAGAAGCGCGAGCACCTCGAGGCTCGTCCGCGTGTCGAGGTTGCCGGTCGGCTCGTCGGCGAGGAGCATCGGCGGTCCGGTGACGAGCGCGCGCGCGATCGCGACGCGCTGCTGCTGGCCTCCGGAGAGCTGGGAGGGCATCTTGTCGGCCTGGTCCTCGACGCCGACGCGGACGAGCAGCTCGTGCGCCCGGGCCTCGGCCGCCTTGCGGGGCACGCCCTTCGCCTTGATCTGGCCGAGCGTGATGTTCTGCAGCACCGTCTTGTGCGCGAAGAGGTTGAAGGACTGGAACACCATGCCGACGTCCGCCCGGAGCCGGGCGAGCGCCTTGCCCTCGGCGGGCAGCGGGACCCCGTCGATCGAGATGCGACCGGAGTCGATCGTCTCGAGCCGGTTGATCGTGCGGCACAGCGTCGACTTGCCTGAGCCTGAGGGGCCGATGACGACGACGACCTCGCCGCGCGCCACCGTGAGGTCGATGTCCTTGAGGACGTGCAGGTCGCCGAAGTGCTTGTTCACGCCCTCCAGTACGACGAGCGGGCCCCCCGGTGAACTCGCGTCCCGTTTGTCCGTCATGCGTCGAACCTAGGGTGGATGCGTGGTCCTCGCCACCGTGGCAGGTCACGTTCCGGCCACGGTCGGGCGGGCCGTACCCTGGACTGCGATGTCTACGACGCTCTCCACCCCCGCCCCCGGTCATGCCCCTGAGCCCGCCTCCGGCGCGGCCGCACGGGCCGGCTCTGCGGTCGACGCCGGCCTGGCGCGCGACGCCCTGCGCACCTACCTCGTGCGCACCCTCGGCTGTCAGATGAACGTCCATGACTCCGAGCACATGGCGGGCATGCTCGAGGACGCGGGGTACCAGGCCGCGTCGGCCGAAGACGCCGCGAGCGAGCGTGCGGACGTCATCGTCATCAACACGTGCGCCGTCCGGGAGAACGCGGCGGACAAGCTCTACGGCAACCTTGGACGGCTCGCCCAGATCAAGCGTGAGCGACCGGGGATGCAGATCGCCGTCGGCGGGTGCCTCGCCCAGAAGGACCGCGCCGGCATCGTGGAACGGGCGCCGTGGGTCGACGTCGTCTTCGGCACGCACAACCTCGACGCGTTGCCCGTGCTGCTCGAGCGCGCGCGGCACAACGCGCGCGCCGAGGTCGAGATCGCGGAGTCGCTCCAGGTCTTCCCGTCGACCTTGCCGACGCGCAGGGAGTCGGTCTACGCGGGCTGGGTCTCGATCTCGGTCGGCTGCAACAACACGTGCACCTTCTGCATCGTCCCGCACCTGCGTGGCAAGGAGCGGGACAGGCGGCCGGGGGAGATCCTCGCGGAGGTCGAGGCGCTCGTCGACCAGGGCGCGATCGAGGTGACGCTGCTCGGGCAGAACGTCAACTCCTACGGCGTCGAGTTCGGTGACCGCCAGGCATTCGCCAAGCTGCTGCGCGCCGTGGGGCAGGTCGAGGGGATCGAGCGGGTCCGCTTCACGTCCCCGCACCCGGCCGCGTTCACGGACGACGTCATCGAGGCGATGGCGCAGACCCCGACCGTCATGCCGCAGCTCCACATGCCGCTGCAGTCGGGCTCGGACCGCGTCCTGCGTGCCATGCGGCGCTCCTACCGGTCGGAGAAGTTCCTCGGGATCCTCGACCGGGTCCGGGCTGCGCTGCCCGACGCGGCGATCACGACCGACATCATCGTCGGGTTCCCCGGGGAGACGGAGGAGGACTTCCTCGAGACGCTGCGGGTCGTCGAGGCCTCGCGCTTCGCGTCGGCCTTCACCTTCCAGTACTCCCAGCGACCGGGGACCCCCGCGGCTGATCTCCCGGACCAGCTGCCCAAGGCGGTGGTCCAGGAGCGCTTCGAGCGGCTCACCGCCCTGCAGGAGCGCATCTCCACTGAAGAGGCGCAGCGCCAGGTCGGCAGGACGGTCGAGGTCCTCGTCGCCGAGGCCGACGGTCGCAAGGACGACGTCTCCCGCCGCGTGACGGGTCGCGGCGCAGACAACAGGCTCGTCCACCTCGCTCTGCCCGTCGACCTCGCGCGCATGGTGGGCGAGGCGGCCGAGCGTCCCGGCGCGGTGGACCCCCGGCTGGCCGACGACCTCGACCCGCGGCTGCCGCGGCCGGGCGACCTCGTCACGGTGACCGTGACACGTGCGGCGCCTCATCACCTCGTCGCCGACTCAGCGCTCGCGCCCTCGGGGCGTTACGAGGTGCGACGCACCCGCGCGGGCGACGCGTGGGCCGCGCGCGAGCGGGCGCGGGCTGGCCTGGTCGAGGAGAGCCACGGCCACGGTACGAGTGCGCCGACGACCTCTGACGGCCGCGTCGTCCTGGGTCTGCCCACCCTGCGCCGCCCCTGACGGCTCGGGACTGCGGCAGTCCAGACGGGCCGGGCCGATCGTCGGATGCGCCTAGTCGGGGGCATCCGGGCTGCGCGGGACCGCGAGGTCGAGCTGCGCGAAGAACTGCAGGCACGTGCTCAGCCCGCAGTCGAGCAGCTGGCGCAGCTGGGCGTCGTCGGCGCCGGCCTCGAGGTCAGCGGACACCTCCGCGTAGACGGCGAGCTCGTCGTCCTCGACCCGGGAGTAGACCTTGGGCCAGATGCGGTCCCGGTTCCAGTCGTTGAGGACGAGGCGTGCGGCCGAGCGCTGGGCGAGCGGCAACGTCCGGTCCCACCGTCCGCGGACCTGGAGGATCTCCCCGGCACGTCCCAGGCACAGGAACCAGAACAGGTTCCCCTCCCACGAGCCCGTGGGGTCGCCGTCGTCGTCGATGGCGTAGGAGAACTCGTGGCTGTCGAGGTAGCGGGTGATCCGCGAACGCGTGAGCGGGGTGGGCGGCCCGGGGTCCTCGGCGGCCGCTGCGGCGCGCTGGCGGCCCCGGAGCACGTCCCACCAGTCACCGCGGGCCGCGGCCGATCTCGTCATGGCCGGGCCTCCGCAGGATCGGGGTAGAGCGCGTCGAGCGAGTCGAGGAAGAGGTTGCCGGTCTCGAGGCCGCACCGCAGCAGGACGGCGAGCTGGGCGTCGTCGACGCCGTGCTCGAGGTCGGTCGCGACCTCGCACATCACCTGGACCGCCCCGTCGTCGCGGACCCGGACGTACGCCTTGGGCCAGACCTTCTCCTCGTTCCAGGCGTTGCACACGTCGAGGACCTCCTCGAGCCGGTCGATCGTCGCCTGACGGTTCCACTGGCCACGGATCTGGAGGATCTCCTCGGCCTCGCCGAAGAGGAAGAAGTAGAACAGGCGGTTGCGCCACAACCCGCCCAGATCGCCGTCGTTGTCGACGAAGTAGTGGTATCCGGCGTCGAGGCACCATGCCCCGATGCGGGCACGCGTGATCGGACGCACCTCGCCGGGCGTGACGTCCGCTCCCGACGTGGCCGTCACCCGCCCGCGCAGGCGCTCAGCGGCGACCGCCTCGGCCAGGTCGGGCAGCGTGCCGTCTGGCGTGCCGGGTCGCGAGGAGGTGTGCACGGTGCCACCAGCGTGCTCGGGTCTGCGCCCGCCCGTGGCCGCTCGTCGCGACCAGCCGCGACGGAGGCTGCCGAAGATCCCCATCACCTGAGCCTACCGTCGCGCCGGGCTGGGTCCGGGGGTCACGGCGCCCCGCACGCGGGGCGCGCTCACCCCTCGTCCGGTTCGCCGATCGTCGCGAGCAGGGCGGTGATCGCGACGCTACGCCGACTCGCCTTCTCCTCGGACGCGAGCAGCTCGAGCGCCGCGCGCAGATGTGAGCGGGCGTCGTCGACGTCCCCGGTGACCACGCATGCCCGTCCCGCCACCTCGTGCATCGCCGCCGCCTCGGAGC
>JAFABT010000249.1 GCA_023425905.1 Actinomycetes bacterium
GTGCTCGACGACGTCGTCGTCTCCCGGGTCCACGAGCTCGACTTCGTCGTCGTCGCGAACGCCTCGAACGCCGCCGTCGTCCTCGCCGCGCACGAGGCGACGAGGGCCGCCCACCCCGGGCTCGACGTCGACGTCCACGAGTCGACCCGGCTGGGCGCGTTGCTCGCCGTGCAGGGCCCCCGGGCGGAGGAGATCGTCACCGCGCTCAGCGATGACCCCGATCCCGTGCGTGCGCTGCCGTACTACGCGGCGACCTCCGCGTTCCTCGCCGGCGTCCCGACGTATCTCGCCCGCACCGGCTACACCGGTGAGGACGGCTTCGAGATCTTCCTCGACGCGGCCGAGGCGCCGCAGATGTGGGCGCGGTTGCTCGCCGTGGGAGAGCCGCTGGGGCTCGTTCCCGCAGGGCTCGCCGCTCGCGACTCGCTCCGGCTCGAGGCGGGCATGCCGCTCTACGGGCACGAGATCGACCGGACGACGACCCCGCACGACGCCGGCCTCGGCCGCGTCGTCCGGCTCGACAAGACGGGGCCTGACGGGGAGCCGCTCGACTTCCCCGGGCGCGCCGCGCTCGAGGCGCGCAAGGCCTCCCCGCCCGCACGCGTCCTCGTCGGCCTCGCCGGGCAGAGCCGCCGTGCCGCCCGAGCGGGCTACCCCGTCGTGCGTGGCACCGACCGGGCCGACCTCGTCGTCGGTCACGTGACGAGCGGGGCGCCGTCGCCGACGCTCGGCCACCCGATCGCGATGGCCTACGTCACCCCTGAGGTGTCGGCGGAGGGCACCGAGCTCGCGGTCGACGTCCGGGGGCGCGCCGAGCCGGTGCGCGTCGTCCCGTTGCCGTTCTACCGTCGACCTGCACGCTGACTCGACCGCACGCCCCGCTGCGCACGCAGCACCGCCTGACACGCAGCACCGCCCGACCGCAGCATCGCCCACCGCAGCGTCACCCACAGAGATGAGGACCACCGTGGCCACCTTCCCCGCACACCTGCGCTACACCGTCGAGCACGAGTGGGTCGACGGCACCGACACGGCGACGGTCGGCATCACCGACACGGCGACCGATGCGCTCGGCGACCTCGTGTTCGTCGAGCTGCCCGAGGTCGGGGCGCGTGTCACGGCGGGCGACGTCTTCGGCGAGGTCGAGTCGACGAAGTCCGTCTCCGAGCTCTACGCCCCCGTGAGCGGGGAGGTGACCGAGGTCAACGCCGCCGCGGTCGAGGACCCTGCGCTCGTGGGCCGCGACCCCTACGGCGAGGGGTGGCTCATCAAGGTGCAGGTCAGCGACCTGGGGCAGCTGCTGAGCGCCGAGGAGTACGCCGCCCACGTCGAGGGCTGAGGCCCCTTGACGGTCGCTTTTACCCGGGGCGGTGTACAACAGAGGTGAGCGGGTGCCGTCACCCGGGTGAAACTCGTCGAACAAACTGGCGTCATGATCCCGGACCTGGGTGCTCTCTCACGGTGACGAGCACACGTCCGCGGGCCTTCCCCGCGGATCATCGAGCCCCAGGAGGACGTCCGATGGCCATCATCGAGCTCAACCAGACCGAGGTCGACCGCATGACGGTTGCGCCCCTCACGCGACGCGAGCGCCTCGTGCTCTCGCACCTCGCCGAGGACGTGACCCTCGAGGACATCGCGCGGACGCTCTTCGTCTCCCGCAACACCGTGAAGTCTCAGGTGCGCAGCGTCTACCGCAAGCTGGGCGTCTCGACCAGGGCCGAGGCGATCGCCTGGGCTCGGTCGGTCAACCTGCGCTGACCAGTCCGCCGCGCACCGCACGCGTCCACCGCTTGAAGGCAGCGTCGCCTGCAAGAATGGGCGCATGAACCCAGGGGGCGAGCGTCGACTCGTGGTCGCGGCCGCGATCGTCGACACGCTCGTCGCACCGACCCGGCTCCTCGCCGCGCGTCGGTGCAAGCCCGAGCGCATCGCAGGCAAGTGGGAGTTCCCGGGTGGCAAGGCCGAGCCCGACGAGACGCCCGTCGAGTCGTTGCACCGCGAGCTGTGCGAAGAGCTCGGGGTGACGGTCGAGCTCGGCGAGGAGCTCATCGGCCCCGACGGTGGCGGCTGGATCATCACGGACCGTCACGTCATGCGGCTGTGGCTCGCGCAGATCACCGGTGGCGAGGCACGACCGCTCGTCGAGCACGACGAGCTGCGCTGGTTGCCGCTCGGCCGGTGGGACGAGGTCGACTGGCTCGAGGGGGACGTGCGGATCGTCGCCGCGCTCGACGCGCACCTGTCCCGGGCGCCTCAGCAGCCCTGAGCGAGGAGCGCTGAGCCAGGAGCCCCGCGCCGTCGGGCCGTCGCGCCCCGGCCGCTGATCACCACGGGCTGGGGCGGTAGTCCTTGAGGAACACCCCGAAGACGTCCTCGCCGGCCTCGCCGCGGACGATCGGGTCGTAGACGCGCGCCGCGCCGTCGACGAGGTCGAGCGGGGCGTGGAAGCCCTCCTCGGCGAGGCGGACCTTCGTCGTGTGCGGTCGCTCGTCGGTGATCCAGCCGGTGTCGACGCTCGTCATGAGGATGCCGTCGGTCTCGAACATCTCCCGCGCGCTCGTGCGCGTGAGCATGTTCATCGCGGCCTTCGCCATGTTCGTGTGCGGGTGGCCCGGGCCCTTGTAGCCACGGTTGAACTGTCCCTCCATCGCGGAGACGTTGACGATGTACGTCCGCTTCGCGGGGGACGCGGCGAGGTTCGCGCGCAGCCGGCTGATGAGGATGAACGGTGCGGTCGAGTTGCACAGCTGCACCTCGAGCATCTCGAGCGGGTCGACGTCCTCGATGTTCTGCGTCCAGGAGTTGACCGACACGAGGTCGGGCACGAGACCCGCGGCGTCGATGGCCGTGCCGCGCTCGATGCGGTCCATCGACGCGGAGCCGGCGGTGAGCGCGAGCTCGGTGAGGAAGCCCGGGGCGGTCATCGACGCCTGGACGACGGTGGACTCGCCGTGGTCGAGCTCGGCACCGTCCGCGGTCGCAGCCGCCGCTGCCGCGACGTCCGCTGCCGGTCCGTGCGCCGCGGCGACCGTCGCCTCGAGCGCCGCGGGGTGCGCGTCGTGCGGGCGGCCGTAGGTGACGAGCCGCGGCAGGCGGCCCTCGGGGAGCGGCGCGGACTCGGCGTTCGCGAGCGGGGCGTAGGCGCCGGGCGAGCGGCGCACGGTCTGCGCGGCGTTGTTCACGAGGATGTCGAGCGGGCCCTGCTGGGCCACGTCCTCCGCGAGCGCGGCTACCTGCGCCGGGTCGCGCAGGTCGATTCCGACGACGGTGAGCCGGTCGATCCAGTCCCCGGCGTCCTCCATCGCGGCGAAGCGGCGCACGGCGTCGTTCGGGAAGCGCGTCGTGATCGTGAGGTCGGCGCCGTCGCGGAGCAGGCGCAGCGCGATGTACATGCCGATCTTGGCCCGGCCACCGGTGAGGAGCGCCTTGCGGCCCGTGAGGTCGGTGCGGGCGTCGCGCTTCGCGTGGTTCTCGGCCGCGCACTCGGGGCAGAGCTGGTGGTAGAACCAGTCGACGTCGACGTAGTGCTGCTTGCAGACGTAGCAGGCCTGGGACTTCTGCAGCTGGCCGGCGAAGCGGCCGGTCACGGGCCCGGCGGGGGTGATCTCGAGCCCCTGGGTCTCGTCGTCGACGCGGTTCGGGGCGCCGGTCGCGGTCGCCTCGATGACGGCGGTGTCGGCCGCGAGCTGCGCGGCCCGGGTCGCGTCGCGGCGCGCCTTCTTCACGGACTTGTAGAGCCCCGCAGTTGCGCGCTGCAGCTCGACGACGGACGGGTCTTCGGGCGGGAGGGTGCGGCTCGCCTGCTGGATGACGGCGATCGCCGCGGCGACGTCCTCGGCGCTGGGGGCACCGTGCGCCGCGCCGTCAGTCGCGCCGTCAGAGGGGGAAGAGGTGATGGGCACGTGCTCCATTGTCGCACCCGCGCGAAACCCGGTGCGGCGCTCGCACGGGCACCCCTAGGCTGGACTGACCCCGGGGGTGGCGGCCCCCGTGCGAGTCGCTGAGCGGGGGGATGACATGGCGGGGCGGCAAGCCTTGCGC
>JAFABT010000266.1 GCA_023425905.1 Actinomycetes bacterium
CGCGCGATCAGCGGACCGTGCGGCACGGGCCTCGCGTGCCGCGGTGACGACGAAGGCTCCGAGGATGAACGTGTTCGTCGCGTTCCAGGCGAGCGCGAGGCTGAACGTCCCCGCCTGGATGTCGCGCCACGCCCCGACGACGGACGTGAGGAGCAGGAGCACGAAGAACAGCACCTGGGGGAGCATGAAGTTGAACGGCGAGGTCGTGCGGTCCGAGCTCCCGGTCACGTGCCAGCGCTGCTCCCGGCGGAAGACCGCGTTGACGAGCGCGCGGAAGTAGATCGGGAAGGACACCGCGGCGAGCATGAGCACCTCCCAGCGGAACGAGCCGAGGGTGTAGAACGCGACCGCGATCTGCAGCACGTAGAACCCCGCGTAGTAGAGCACCCACGTCATCGGTGAGATGTGGAGGTTGATCGGCGAGAGACCGAAGAAGATGTGCAGCGTCGGGACGAGGAGCAGCAGCAGCGGCGCGATGCCCGTGAGGTAGTGCGTCGCGGTGACGAAGTACTGCAGCCGCTGGTCGAAGGTGAGCGACCGGGCTCGCGCGAGCGGGTTGTGGGTGAGCATGATCTCGAACCCACCCGTCGCCCACCGCAGCTGCTGCTTCGTGTAGGCCTCGACGGTCTCGGGGGTGTCCCCGACGGCGAGCGTCGTCGGGATGTAGACCGACCGCCAGCCGCGCTCGTGGAGCATGAGCGAGGTCCACACGTCCTCCGACTTGGAGTAGGCGTAGATCCCGCCGATCTGGTCGATCGCTGCCCGCCGGAAGATCACGTTGGTACCGACGCAGAACGCGGCGTTGAAGCGGTTCCGGCCCGGCTGGATGTACCGGTAGAACACCGCCTGCATGTAGCCAGCGCCCCGGGAGATGAGGTTGTCGGTGTTGCCGTACGTCTGCGGGGTCTGGACGAACGCGACGTCGGGGTCAGCGAAGAACGGCACGGTCTCGTGGAGGAACGACGGCTCGGGGACGAAGTCAGCGTCGAAGATCGCGAAGTAGTCGCTCTTCGCGATGCTCAGCGCGTAGTTGACGTTGCCGGCCTTGGCACCGTTGTTCGTCGGGCGACGCAGGTACCGGGCGCCGAGCTCGGAGGCGAGGTCGCGCACGGCGTCCGACCGGCCGTCGTCGAGGATCCAGGTGGCGTGGCGCCCCTGGAGGGCGACCGCTGCCGTCACGGTGCGACGGATCGTGTCGAGCGGCTCGCCGTAGGTCGTGATGAACACGTCGACGGTCGCGGGCCGGCCTCCGAGGTACATCTGCCACCGCTCAGGGTCGGCCGCGGTGCCCTCGGCGTCGATGCGGGCGAGGTCGTAGAGCCGGTCCTGCGCGTGGTGGAAGGCGAAGTTCCGCGGGTTGTGACCGCTCGAGAGCACCGTCCACATCGCCAGCAGCGCATGGACGACGAGCGTCGTCTCCGCAGCCATGACCATGACGTACGGCAGCCAGTCGCCGCGGTTGGCCGGATTGGCGAGGAACAGCCCGTAGACGACGACGCCCGCGCTCGCGAGCATGACGAGCAGCATGAGCGACGGGCTCTGGGCGGCCTCGTTCTCCTTCTCCGCGGTGCGTGTGGGCCGGACCGGGGAGTCGATGGTCTGGCGAGGGGGAGTGTGCGGTCGGACTGCAACCTGGGTCATGTGGTCGACCTCCTTGAGCAGGACGGCTCGGGAGACTCGCGTCAGAGCGCGGCGACGATGCACCGTGCAGCGGATACGAGAGGAGGACGGCGTCGACGGCGCCCCTGAACGGGAGCCTGGAACCCGGACTCTGCCGGGCGCCAGGGGGCCTCCATCCGTGACGATAGCCACGAACCCGACAAATCCGCGAGGGTGCACGAGCCCTGAGGGCAGAACGTCACGCAGTGTTTACACAGCGGTCGCTCGCGGGACGCGTCCGGCGCGGATTGACGGCGACCGTCCCTGCGGCGCGACGATGTCGTCATGAAGACGGACCTCGTCAAGGAGCTCGACAGCTACCAGGCCCGCCGCGGCGACGTGCGACTCGTCGTGGTGCCGTCTCGCCGCTATCTCATGGTCGACGGGCACGGCGACCCGAACGTATCTGAGGAGTACGCCGCGGCGCTCGCGGTGCTCTACCCGCTCGCCTACGGTCTCAAGTTCCTCTCGAAGCGCGAGCTGGAGCGGGACTACGTCGTGCCGCCGCTCGAAGGATTGTGGTGGGCCGAGGACATGGCGACGTTCACGACCTCACGTGACAAGTCCGCCTGGGACTGGACCATGATGCTCCTGGTGCCAGGCTGGCTGACCCCCGAGCACGTCCGTGCCGCCCGGGAGTCGGTCGCCGCCAAGAAGCCGGAGATCGACCTGGACTCGGTCCGGCACGGTGAGCTCGACGAGGGCCTCTGCGTGCAGACCCTCCATGTCGGCCCGTTCGACACCGAGGGGCCCGTGCTTGCCGACCTCCATGAGCGATTCATCCCGGACAACGGACTGGTCATGAGGGGCAAGCACCACGAGATCTACCTGAGCGACGCCCGGCGCACGGCGCCAGAGAAGCTCCGGACGATCCTGAGGCAGCCGGTTGCCCGCATCTGACCAGACGTGCCGCTGAGCCTACGACGAGGCCCGCCCCGGGAACGGGACGGGCCTCGCCGGTGTGCTGGGCCGTGCTTGCTCAGACGTCCAGGGTCAGCGCTGGAGCGTGAGCAGGCCCGGGCGGTACGGCAGGCGACCGTAGTCGCCGCCTGAGCTCGGGCTGCGGCCCTGGTAGAGGAGCTGGAGGTTGCACGGGTCGACCGTCATCGTCTGGTCGGGGTTCGTGCGGAGCAGCTCACCGTGGCTGATGTCGTTCGTCCAGGTGGCGCCGCTGTTGGCCTTGCCGGCGAACGGGTTGTTCTCGCTCGTGGCCTGCGGGGTCCACTGGCCGTCGAGGGTCGTGGCGGTGAAGGACCGGAAGTACCGGCCCTGCGAGCCGATCGCCTCGACGATCATGAGGTACCGCTGCTGGCCCTGGAGCTTGTAGACCTGGACCGCCTCGAAGAGGTTGTTCGTCGTGTCGGTCATGATCGTCGTGTAGTTGGACCCGAAGCTGCCGGGGAAGTTGCCGATCGGCATGCTCGCCCGGTAGATCCGGCCGTTGTCGCCCGCGAAGAACAGGTACATGTTGCGGTCGTCACCGATGAGGGCCTGGTCGATCGGCCCGGTGCCGGAGTTGGAGATGCTGCCGGTGAACAGCGTCTGGTGCGCGGACCAGCCGTTGATGTTGTCCGGGTTGGTCGAGGTCCGGTAGGAGAACGCCGGACCGCCCCACTGGTACGCCATCACCCAGATGTTCTTCGGGGCGAAGTAGAACAGCGAGGGGGCGACCGCGGTGAACGGCATGGCTGTCTGGCTGGCTGAGCCCATCTGGGAGTAGTTCGAGAAGAGCCCGAACTTCATCGAGCCCCAGGACTCGGCGTTGTCATGCGTCGTCGCGTAGACGAGCTGCTGGCCGTTGTAGGGCGCGACGGTGAAGTCCTTGAGAGACGCCCAGCCGGAGCGCGGGTTGGCGAGCACGCCCGACGACGACCAGCGGTAGGAGGACGGCAGGTTGCAGGTGGGCGAGGTCGTCGGCGTCGGGGTCGGCGTCGGGGTGACGGTCGGCGTGGGGGTGGGCGTCGGCGTCGCCGTGGGAGTCGGCTGGGGGGTGGAGCCCACGGGGATCAGCTGCCACTGCTGGTTCGCCCCGCCCCAGCTCGAGTACTGCACGACGTCGGCGCCGTCCGCGGTCGACGCACCCATGACCTCGACGGCCTTGCCCGAGTGGCGGCTGATGAGGGTGACGTAGCCGCCGGAGACGTCCTGCAGCCGGAACTGCTGGTTGTTCTGGTTGCGGTCGGTGTACTGGACGATCGCGGCGCTGTCGGCCGTGGACCAGTTGTAGACGTCGAGCACCTTGCCGGACAGCACCGACTTGATCCGGTAGTTGCCGTTGCCGGAGTCGACGAAGCGCCACTGCTGCTGGGTGCCGTTGTTGCGCGACCACTGCACGATGCGGGCGCCGTCGTTCGTCGCGAGGTTGTAGACGTCGAGCGCCTTGCCGCTGCCTCGGTTGACGAGGATGTACGAGGTGTTCGGGTCGACGGTCGCGGCC
>JAFABT010000287.1 GCA_023425905.1 Actinomycetes bacterium
CGGCGCGGCCTGGCCGTTGGCACTGCACGGTCGACCGGCTGATGGGCGAGCACGGCGGGAACGGGGTCCGCCGCGGGCGGGCGCACCGCACCACGATCCGTGCCAAGGACGGGGTCCGCGCAGGGGACCTGCTCAACCGCGACTTCCACGCGCCGGAGCCGAACCGGGTCTGGGTCGCGGACTTCACCTACGTGCGGACCTGGGCAGGGTTCGCCTACGTCGCGTTCGTGGTGGACGTGTTCGCGCAGAAGATCGTGGGCTGGCACGCGATGACCTGCAAGCCCACCGACCTCGTCCTGGTTCCGCTGCGGATGGCCTGGCGGGCCCGTGACCAGCAGAAACACCCCACCGTCGCGGGCGAGCTGACGGCACACTCGGACGCCGGATCGCAGTACACCGCCCTGCGCTATACCGAGCATCTGGCCCTCGAGGCCATCGCCGCCTCGATCGGCACCGTCGGCGACGCGTATGACAACGCCCTGATGGAGTCGATCATCGGGCTATTCAAGACCGAGTGCATCAAGCCCGGACCGTTCGTGACCGGGCCACTGAAGAACCTGACCGACGTCGAGATGGCGACCATGGCCTGGGTCGACTGGTGGAACCACCGCCGACTGCACTCCAGCCTCGACATGCTCACCCCGGCCGAGGCCGAACAGGCTCACTACGCTGCTACCCCTTCCCTCCAACCGGAGCCGCAGCCAACATGAAGACGGCACGAAACCCGTGACGGTTCACTCTTCGGGTGATTCTGCCGTGCCGCGGGCCTCAGCCCCGCAACCGCCCCATCCACGCCTCAACATCCTCCGCCCGCCGCGGCAACCCAGCCGACAGGTTCTCGTTCCCGTCGGCCGTGACCAGCACGTCGTCCTCGATGCGCACGCCGATGCCGCGGTACTCCTCGGGCACGTGGAGGTCGTCGGCCTTGAAGTAGAGCCCGGGCTCGATCGTGAAGATCATGCCGGGTTCGAGGATGCCGTCGAGGTAGAGCTCGGCGCGGGCCTGCGCGCAGTCATGGACGTCGAGGCCGAGGTGGTGGCTCGTGCCGTGCACCATCCAGCGGCGGTGGTGCTGGCCTTCGGGGCTGAGCGAGACCTCTGCCGTCACCGGCAGCAGGCCCCACTCCTCCAGGCGTGCCGCGATGACCTCCATCGCGGCGGCGTGGACGTCGCGGAACCTCGCCCCGGGGACGGCCGCGGCGAACGCGGCGTCGGCGGCGTCGAGCACGGCGTCGTAGATGCGGCGCTGCACGTCGGTGTAGGTGCCGTCGACGGGGATCGTCCGGGTGATGTCCGCGGTGTAGAGCGACTCGACCTCGACGCCCGCGTCGAGCAGCAGCAGCTCGCCGGCGCGCACGGGGCCGTCGTTGCTGATCCAGTGGAGCGTCGTCGCGTGCTCGCCCGCCGCAGCGATCGTCTCGTAGCCGACGGCGTTGCCCTCGAGGCGCGCGTGCGCGTCGAAGACCGTCTCGACGACGCGCTCGCCGCGGGTGTGCTCGACGGCCCGCGGCAGGTCGCGGACGACCTGCTCGAAGCCGGCGATCGTCGCTGCGATCGCGGACCGCATCTGGCCGATCTCGTAGTCGTCCTTGACGAGGCGCAGCTCGGAGAGTGCCTCCGCGAGGCGCGCGTCGAGCTCGCCCGCGTCCTCGGTCGCCCGGATCTCCTCGACGACCTGCTCGATCGCCTCGTCGACGCCCGGGACGACGCGCACCTGCACGCCGTCGGGGCCAGCGTCCTTCGCGATCGCGTCGGAGAGGCCGTCGATGTGCGCGGTGTCGATCCCGGTGACCGTCGCGACGTCCTCGAGCGTCGGCCGGGCGCCGACCCAGAACTCCCCGTACCGGGAGTCGGCGAAGAACTCGTCGGACTCGCGGGCTGCGAGCGGGCGGACGTAGAGGACGCTCCGGTGCCCGGCGGGTGCGCCGTCGTCGTCGTGGAGGGGGTGGAGGACGAGCGCCGCGTCGGGCTCCTGATCGGTCCCGAGCCCGGTGAGGTGTGCGAAGGCGCTGTGGGGGCGGAACCGGTAGTCGGTGTCGTTCGAGCGCACCTTGAACGTGCCGGCGGGGATGACGAGCCGCTCGCCGGGGAACTGTGCAGACAGCGCCTCGCGTCTCGCGGCGGTGAACGCGACGGCCTCGCCCGGGGTCGCGCCGAGCTCCGCCCGCGGCGCCCAGCTCGACGTGATGAAGTCGCGGAAGGCCTGCGAGGACGGTCGCTGCGACCGGTTCGACCCGCGCTCCTCGAGCGGCTGGTCGGTCGACGGGGCAGCGGTCTGGGGCGGGGTCGGCGTGCTCTCGGTCATGGCCCCATGGTCTCACCGGCCCCGGACGTGTCGCAGCCCACGTACCGGTGGGTAACCTGCGGCCTCTACGCTTGGCCAGTGCGCATCGACCTCCACACCCACTCGGACGCCTCCGACGGCACCGAGTCGCCGGCTCAGGTCGTCGCAGCGGCTGCCGCGGCTGGCCTCGACGTCGTCGCGCTCACCGACCACGACACGACGCTCGGCTGGGCCGAGGCGGAGCGGGCGGCGCACGAGCACGGCGTCGGCCTCGTCCGGGGCACCGAGGTCTCCGCGCGGCACGAGGGCATCTCGATCCACCTGCTCAGCTACCTGCAGGACCCCGCGCATCCCGCGCTCGCCGACGAGCTCACCCGCACGCGCGAGGCCCGCACGGGCAGGCTGCGCACGATGGTCGACCTGCTCGCCCGGGACGTCCCCCTCACCTGGGACGACGTCGCGGCTCAGGTCGCCGACGGCGGCACCGTCGGACGCCCGCACGTCGCGGACGCCCTCATCGCCACCGGCGTCGTCGCGAGCCGCGAGGAGGCGTTCGCCGAGCTGCTCCACAACCGCTCGCCGTACTACGTCCCGCACTACGCCCCCGACGCGCTCGATGCCGTCGCGCTGATCCGGCAGGCGGGCGGGGTGCCGGTCTTCGCGCACCCCGGCGCCGATGCCCGGGGCCGGATCGTGTCCGACGAGGTGCTGCGCGACATGGCCGCGGCCGGCCTCGCCGGCATCGAGGTCCACCACCGGGACCACAGCCCCGCCCAGGTCGCCCGGCTCTCGGCACTCGCCGACGAGCTGGGGCTGCTCGTCACCGGGTCGAGCGACTACCACGGCGCCGGAAAGCCGAACCTGCTGGGCGAGAACCTCACCGACCCGCGCGTGCTCGCGGCGATCGACGACCAAGGAGCGATTGACGTGGTGCGTCCCTGATGGGCGGCATGGACTGGCGACTGTTCACCGAGGTGTTCGTCACCCTCTTCGTCATCATGGACCCGCCGGGGACGGTGCCGATCTTCCTCGGCCTCACGAGCTCGATGACCGCCAAGCAGCGCAAGCGCGCCGCGCGGCAGGCGATCATCGTCGCGTTCGTCGTCATCGTGGCCTTCGCGCTGTTCGGGCAGCAGCTGTTGTCCTACATGCACATCTCCCTGCCCGCGCTGCAGGCGTCCGGCGGCCTGCTTCTGCTGCTCGTCGCGATGGAGCTGCTCACCGGCAAGATGGAGGACCCTGCCCCGTCGCCGAACGAGAAGGTCAACGTCGCGATGGTGCCGCTCGGCACGCCGCTGCTCGCCGGGCCCGGCGCGATCGTCGCGACCATGGTGTTCGTCCAGCGCGCCGACGGCACGGCGGGTGACTGGGGCTCGATCGGGCTCGCGATCGTCGCGATCAGCCTCGTGCTCTACCTGTCGATGCGGTTCGCCGGCGTCGTCCACCGCGTCCTCAAGGACTCCGGCACGATCCTCGTCTCCCGCATCGCCGGTCTGCTGCTCGCGGCGATCGCCGTGCAGATGGTCGCCGACGCCGTCACCGCCTTCGTCCAGGCGGCGTGACCGCGCGGGGCCACTGCGTGACTCAGTCGGCCGGGGGAGGCTCGGCGACGACCGTCACGGTCCCGTCGTCGTGGACGACGAGGCCCGGGTTGTGGGCGACCTCCCACCGGAATCCCGACGGGTCGGCGAAGTAGCCCGAGTACCCGCCCCACTCCCGCGCCTGGCCAGGAGCGACGACGGTCGCCCCCGCGGCGGCGACCGTGGCGAGCACGGCGTCGACCTCTGCCGGCGAGCCGACGTTGTGCGCGAGGGTCATCGGGACGGCACCCTCGCTCGCGGGAAGCGAGCTGCCAGCCGCGTCCGGGTACGCCTCGGCGACGAGCGCGTCACGTCCGTAGAGCGACAGGAGAAGGCCGGGCCCCACCTGGAGGAAGAGGACGTCGCCCTCGACCTCGAACAGTGGTGGCCAGCCGAGGGCCTCGACGTAGAAGGCGCGCGACCGCCGGACGTCGTCGACGCCGAGCGTGAGGAGAGTGACCCGAGGTTCCATGCCATGACCGTAGCGACGGGGTACGACACCGGCGCCCCACCCCGTCGGGGTGAGGCGCCGGAGCGGACGCGCTCGGTCAGTCAGCGGCGGGCTGACCGCCCTGAGCGGCGCCCGAGCCACCCTCGCCCGAGCCGCCTCGACGCGTGCGACGACGGTTGCGGCTGCGTCGAGGAGCGCCCTCGCCCGCAGGGGTCTCGTCACTCGTGCGGGCCGAGTCGACGCGGGTCGGCCGGTCGGCCGGGGCC
>JAFABT010000328.1 GCA_023425905.1 Actinomycetes bacterium
ACTCGCCCACGTGACGGACACTTGTCTCATGAGCGCTTCCCCCACGTCCCTGCCGAAGGTCCGCGCCTCCGAGCTCACCGGCCGAGGCTGGCTCAACACGGGCGGCCGGACGATCACCCTTGCGGACCTGCGCGGCAAGATCGTCCTGCTCGACTTCTGGACGTTCTGCTGCATCAACTGCCTCCACGTCCTCGACGAGCTGCGTGAGCTCGAGGAGCAGTACCGCGACGTCCTCGTCGTCGTCGGCGTCCACTCGCCGAAGTTCGTCCACGAGGCCGACCCGGTCGCGCTCGCGGCCGCGGTCGAGCGCTACGAGGTGCACCACCCCGTGCTCGACGACCCGGACCTCGAGACGTGGTCGGCCTACGCCGCGCGCGCCTGGCCGACGCTCACGGTCATCGACCCCGAGGGCTACGTCGTCGCGACCATGGCGGGAGAGGGCCACAAGAACAACCTGGCGATCCTCCTCGCGGACCTCGTCGCCGAGCACGAGGCGAAGGGCACGCTGCACCGCGGCGACGGCCCCTACGTCGCCCCGCCTGCGACGTCCGGCACCCTCCGATTCCCCGCGAAGGCCGTGTCCCTGCCTGACGGCGGCTACCTCGTCGCGGACGCCGGCCACCACTCGCTCGCCCACCTCGCGGCCGACGGCGAGACGCTCCTCGCCCGCATCGGGTCCGGGGAGCGCGGGTTCGCGGACGGCGACGCGGCGACCGCCCGGTTCGCCGAGCCGAACGGCCTCGTGCTCGTGCCCGAGCACCTGCGAGGCGCGCTCGACGCCGACGTCCTCGTCGCCGACACGGTCAACCACGCGCTGCGCGCGGTGCGGCTGTCCGACGGGCAGGTGCGGACCGTCGCCGGCACGGGCGAGCAGTTCATGGTGGGCGCCTCGGACAACGTCGTCGCGACCGGCCAGCCCGAGGGTGCGGACCTCTCCGGCGTCGGCTACGACGGCGACCCGCTCGCGGTGCGGCTCTCGTCGCCGTGGGACGTCACGTGGTCCGACGTGCTCGACGCGTTCGTCGTCGCGATGGCGGGGAACCACACGCTGTCGGCGTTGTCCGTCGCGCGCGACGGGTCGACGCGCATCCGCTCGCTCGCCGGCACGATGAACGAGGGTCTGCTCGACGGTCCCGCCGCGGACGCCTGGTTCGCGCAGACCTCCGGCCTCGCGGTCGACGCGGACGGCTGGGTGTGGCTCGCCGACTCCGAGGTCTCGGCGTTGCGCTGGCTCGACCCGTCCGCGGGGGAGCCCGTCGTCGGGACGGCCGTCGGCGCAGGCCTGTTCGACTTCGGCTTCCGTGACGGTGACGCCGCCCAGGCGCTGCTGCAGCACCCGCTCGGCCTCGCGGTGCTGCCCGACGGCTCGGTGCTCGTCGCGGACACGTACAACGGGGCGCTGCGCCGTTTCGACCCCGCGAGCAACGAGGTGACGACGCTCGCCCGTGACCTCGCCGAACCGAGCGACGTCCTCGTCCAGGCGGGAGCGGACGGCGCGGTCGAGGTCGTCGTCGTCGAGTCGGCCGCCCACCGGCTCACCCGCATCGCCCTGCCCGCGGACCTCGCGGGAACCTTCGTCGACGGCGGCGCGCACCGCACGCAACGCCCTGTCACGGAGCTCGCCCCCGGGGCGCTCAGCCTCGAGGTCGTCTTCACGCCGGCGGCGGGCCAGAAGTACGACGACCGCTACGGACCGTCGACGTCGCTCCAGGTGTCCTCGACGCCGCCGGAGCTCCTGCTCGAGGGGGCCGGCAGCGACGGACCGCTGCTGCGGCAGCTCGTCCTCAACCCCGACGTCGTCGAAGGCGTCCTCCACGTCACGGCGAAGGCCGCCTCGTGCGACGCCGACGACGCAGTCGAGTTCCCGGCATGCCACCTCAACGCGCAGGACTGGGGCGTGCCCGTCCGAGTCGCACCGGGCGGCGCGTCGACCCTCGTGCTGCCGCTGCACGGCTGAGGCGACCGCTCGCGCGATTCCACCCGTCTCGGGGTGCGCGAACCGCCACGGCACCGCGGCGGCCGCCGCTACCGTGGGCGCGCCACGACGCGGACCAGCCCACCGAGGCGCCTGACGAGACACCCCGCACCGACGACCGGAGGACCCATGTCCGACACCCCCTTCCCGCAGCCCGGCCAGTCGCCGGCACCGGGACAGAACCCGCAGCCCGGCCAGGGCCAGCCCTACGGACAAGCTCCCGCGTACGGTCAGGCACCTGCCTACGGCCAGGCTCCCGGCTACGGGCAGCCGCAGCCCGGCCAGCCCGCGCCCTATGGCCAGCCCGCGCCCTATGGCCAGGCGCCGCTCTACGGCCAGCCCGGGCCGCCGCTGCCGCCCGCCCGGCCGACGAACGGGCTTGCGATCGCGGGCTTCGTCATCGGACTGCTCGGCTTCATCGGCGCGTGGATTCCGGTGCTCAACATCGTGGGCATCGTGCTGGGTGTGCTCGGCGCGATCCTCGCCGGGATCGGTCTGGCCAAGTCGCGCACGGTGGGCACGGGCAAGGGCATGGCGATCGCCGGCCTCGTCCTCGGCATCCTTGCCGTCGCCTTCGCGATCGTCATCAACGTCATCTTCTTCACCACGGTCGACACCGCCGTCAAGGACGCGACGGGCACGACGGTGTCGGCTCCTCCCGGGACCGGCGGCAGCGGGGGCGAGGGCCTCGGCACGACGCGCGACAACCCGGCCCCGCTCGGTTCCGCCGTGAGCGGTGGGAGCTGGACGGTGACGGTCAACTCGGTGTCGACCGTCGAGAGGGACGCGCGGGACCAGCCGCCCGCTGCGGGCAAGGTGCTCCTCGTCGTCGATGTGACCGCGACGTACGACGGGTCCGACGAGCAGGGCGCGAGCGCGTGGGCGACCGTCACGTACGTCACCGCCGACGGCTCGCAGATCGACGCGAGCGAGGGCTCGTCGTACTTCTCCGCCGAGGACCCGTTCCCGGTGTTCGAGAAGGTGTACTCAGGCGGGTCGGTGACCGGGAACCACATCTTCGAGGTGCCCGCCGACACGTGGCAGGACGGGGTGCTCGCGGTGTCGCCCGAGCTGCTGTCGAACGACACCTTCGTCGCCGTCAAGTAGGCAGGTTGCCCCGGCCTGCGTCCTGTCCGATTCCACCCGTTCTGCGGTGCGGTTTCGTCGACACGAGGGTGCTGCTCCCGGCTAGTGTGGTCGCGCTTCGGACGCGCTGAGCGCGCCCGCCGGGCAGCAGTGAGTGACGACGACGGAGGACCCGTGAGCGAGAGCCCCTACCCCCAGTACGGCCAGGCGCCGCCCCTGGACCACTCCTCCCCGTACAGCCAGCCGTCGGCGTACGGGCCGCCTCCGGGGCCCGGCGCACCGACGAACGGCCTCGCGCTCGGCGGCTTCATCGTCTCGGTGTGCGCGATCCTCTTCGCGTGGATCCCCGTCGTCGGTTTCGTCGGCCTCGTCATGGGCCTCGTCGGTGCGATCCTCGCCGGGCTCGGCGTGGCGAAGTCGCGCATCGTCGGCACGGGCAAGGGCCTCGCGGTCGCCGGACTCATCCTCGGCGTCGTCTCGGTGGTCGTGTCGATCGGGGTGAACGTCCTGTTCTTCTCGACCGTCGACTCGGCGTTCAGGGACGGTGGCCGGCCGGCCGTCTCGGCGCCTGCCGGAACACGTGGGGAGGACGGCGTCGAGGACGGGCTCGGCTCGAAGCGCAGCGCGCCCGCACCGCTCGGCTCGACGATCAAGAGCGGCGCCTGGGCGGTCACGGTCAACTCGGTGACGGTCGTCGACAAGGACGCCTACGACAACCTCCCCGCGGCGGACAAGGTGCTCATCGTCGTCAACGTCTCCGCGACGTACGAGGGTGCCGACGAGCAGGGGGAGAACCCCCGGGTGCGGCTCGCGTACGCGACCGTCGACGGCACCTCGATCAGCGAGGGCGACGGCTCGGACTACTTCACCCCCGAGGACCGCTTCGACTCGTCGAACAAGCTCTACACGGGCGGCACGACGTCGGGGAACTTCATCTTCGAGGTCCCCGCGGCCACGTGGCAGGACGGCGTGCTCGCGGTATCGATGGACTTCCTCGCGAAGGACACGTTCGTCGCGGTGAAGTGAGCGGGGCCGGTCACGGCATGCGGCTCTGCAGGAGCGCGGTGACCGCCGCGCGCTGGGCGTAGCTGTCGCAGTCGCGCGCGTCGGCGTAGTGCGTCCAGGTCGCGCCGAGGGC
Organism: Actinomycetes bacterium; assembly: GCA_023425905.1. Classification (GTDB taxonomy): domain Bacteria; phylum Actinomycetota; class Actinomycetes; order Actinomycetales; family Cellulomonadaceae; genus JAFABT01. The sequence goes on from JAFABT010000328.1 coordinate 4,200, forward strand.
GAGCGCGACGCAGTCCGCGGAACGTTCGAGGCCGTCGCCGTCGAACACCTTGTCGAGGCGGCGCTCGAGGGCGGTGAGACCGTCGGACCACCGCACCTCCTCGGCGAGCCTCGCGAGGATGCGCCCCTGGTAGGTGTGGACGATCTCGTGGAGCACCGTGGACGCGGCCCGCGAGCGTTCGCGCGAGAGCCGGTCGGAGTTGAGCATGACGACGTCTGGGCTGCGGAGCCACACGCCGCCCAGGTGGTCGCCGATGTCGGGGTGGTCCCACGCGACCTCGAGATCCGCGCCCCCGGGGAGCACCGCGAGCAGCTCCTCGAGCTCTGCCGTGACGTCCCCGCGGCCCGTCGTGATCTGCTCGATGAGCGGGGCGACGGTCTTGCGCGTCACCTCGACGGGGTCGGCGTCGTCGCGGGGCCCTGCCTCCTCGCGCAGCAGGCGCGCCATCTCTGCGCGGTCGGACGCGCTCGGCGACGGTGCGGCTGCGGCTGCGGCTGCGGCTGCGGCGGGGGGTGCGTCCGGAGGAGGGCTTGAAGCCGCGGTGGGGGTCTCGGACGTCCGGCTGGCGCGGGAGGGGCCGGGCGTCTGGGTCCCGGTGAGGGAGGGTCGCGTCGTCGCGAGGTGCTCCGGGGGCCCGACGCTCGACGGCAGCGAGGCAGAGGGGTCGGCCGCCGTGCAGCCGCACGCGACTGCGAGGACCGCGAGGGTGAGCCACCCCCCGGCCGCTCGTCTTCGACGCGACCACGCCATACCCGAGTATGCCCTGGCGTCGCTGGGGAGCGCCGGATGTCGCCTAGGCGGTCACCGGGCAAGCGCCAGCCGTCACCGCCTGACGCGCGTCGTCGCCGCCGGCGGTGAGGTCGGCGTGGCCGACGAGCGGAGGCGCGCCCGGTTCCGCGAGCACGGCCGTCTCGGCCACGGGGCTCGCGCCGACGGCACGCAGCAGGAACTCCTCCGTCGTCGCGAGGATCTCGCGGCGGCGCGCGATGCTCACGTCCGAGCCGTCGTCGGGCGCGGTGCGCGCGCCGAGGCACGAGATGACGAGGGGGATGGTCGTCTCGACGTCGCGGACGACGAAGGCGCCGGACACGATGCCGGCCTCGAGGATGCGCCGCAGGATGGACTCGACGAGCCCGGCATGGTCCCGCAGCCGCTCCTGGGTGAGGGGCGACAGCACGCTGCGGAGGTCGGTGCTCGGCGCGAGGTGGAACACGGTGCGGAGCTGCGCGTGCTGGCGGACGTACGTGCGGAGCTGCCCGACGGGGTCGTCGACGCCCTCGAGGGCGCGCTCAAGCGTGGCGACGTACTGCTCGGTCTCGTGCGTGATGAAGCCGAGGAGGAGGGACTCCTTGTCGGCGAAGTGGTTGTAGATCGCTGTGCGGCCGATGCCGGCGGCGGCGGCGACGTCGGCGAGCGTGATCGCGTCGAACCCGCGCGCGGACATGAGGCTGGACAGCGCGGTGAAGAGCTTGACGCGGGTCTGGGCCCGGTGCTCCACGAGCGAGCCGCCGATGATCTTCGGCATTCTGACACTCTCTCACATGTCGTCAGCATCCTCGTGTCCAGAGTGTGACCCGAGCCGCAATCCGGTGGCGTCGCTGTGCGCGCGCGGGCAGTGTGAGGCCATGACGGAGCCGACCACACCTCTCATCTCCCCAGAACCCGACGTCAAGGATTGGACCTGGGTCATGTCGCGGCGCTGTCCTGACTGCGGCCTGGACGCGGGTGCTGTCGAGCCGCAGCAGGTGGGCGAGCGGGTCCGGGCCGACATCGGCCGGTGGCGCAGCGTGCTCGGGCGGCCGGACGTGAGGAGCCGCCCGTCGCCGGCCGTGTGGTCGCCGCTCGAGTACGCGGCGCACGTGCGCGACGTGCACCGCCTCTTCGCGGCCCGCCTCGCGACGATCCTCGACTGCGGTGCCCGCGGGGAGGTGGCCGCCCTGCCGAACTGGGACCAGGACGCCACGGCGATCGCCGACCGCTACGACCTGCAGGACCCGTGCGTCGTCGCCAAGGAGCTCGAGGGCTCGGCGCGGGCGAGCGCTGCGGCCTTCGACGCGATCGTGCCCGCGCAGCACGACCTGCGCGCCGTCCGGTCGAACGGCTCGGAGTTCACGGTCCGCACCCTGTCCCAGTACTACCTGCACGACGTCGTCCATCACCTGTGGGACGTCGACGGCGCCCGCGCGTGAGGTCGAGTTGCCATCTGTTGTCCACGAAGTCTGTGCACAGGGGTGTGAGCGAACCGCCCACGCAACGGGGCGGCATGTGGATGGACCTGTGGGGAGCCTGTGGGAAAAAACTGACCCGGGGCAAGCACTGTCGCACCCGGGCGAAGAGGACTAGAACAGTCCCATCGGGACCGAGATGGACCGGCACAAGCGGGGTCACCCCGCCGCAGCAGGTGCTCAAGGTCACGGATCGACCGGAGAACGGTCGGCCCAGCGCCGGGGAGACCCTGCGGACGCGTGCGACGACGCGGGGCTCGAGCGGGACCGGAAGATCGCACCGAGGCAGGACGTCCCGCCTCGAGCCCACCGGGCGACCGGACGGGATCGACGGGACGAGCTTCCGCCCCACGTCGAGGAGCGGACGCCGCGGAGCGCACGGCCACCACCCCTGGGAGCCGCGCCGCACCATCGGCGGTCCACGGTGCAGCAAGGCCCCTCGGACGCTTACTCCGAGGGGCCTTCGCTGCGTCCACGGTACGTCGACGCAGCACCCGTTCAGCGGAGCGACGCGCACCCGCGCCTGGCCTACCCTCGAGGGATGAGCAGGTCCCGCACCGACACCGACGCCACGGGGGCGGTGCCGCGCCCCGTCGCGGCCACCCCCGGCCTCCTGCTCGTCGAGCCCCGGGCGGTCCCGCTCGGCGGGCTCCGGTCGATGACCGTGCGCCGGACGCTCCCGCAACGAGGCAGGTCCCTCGTCGGTGCCTGGTGCTTCCTCGACCACTTCGGCCCGGACGACGTCGCGGAGACAGGCGGCATGGACGTCCCGCCCCACCCGCACACCGGCCTGCAGACGGTCACGTGGCTGTTCGACGGGGCGATCGAGCACCGCGACTCCGTCGGCTCCCTCGTGACGGTACGACCGGGCCAGCTCAACCTCATGACGGCCGGTCGCGGCGTCTCCCACTCCGAGCGCACCCCGCCGCCGCCCGAGCTGCACGCCGCGCGGCTCGGCCTGGACGACGTCGACGACACGATCGACCTCGGGACGAGGTTCGAGCCACGCCGCAGCCGCCGCGCAGAGATGCTTCACGGCGTCCAGCTGTGGACCGCGCTGCCCGACGCCCACCGCCACCGGGACGCGACCTTCGAGCACGTCCCTGACGTCCCGACCGTCGACCTGGGCGACGCGCGCGTCCAGGTGTTCGTCGGCGAGCTGCTCGGGGTGGTGTCGCCGGCGACGGTGTTCAGCCCGCTCGTCGGGGCTCAGCTCGACCTCGGTCCGGGCGCCCGGGTGGACCTCCCGCTCGAGCCCGGATGGGAGTATGCCCTCCTCGTCGACGACGGGGACATCCACCTCGAGGCGTCCGGGCGCTCCATCGAGGTCCCTCGCGCGCATCTTGGCCTCGTCGACCCCGGTCACGCGGGGCTCACCGTGAGGTCTGCCGGGGGTGCCCGGGCCGTGCTCATCGGCGGGGCGCCGTTCGACGAGCAGATCCTCATGTGGTGGAACTTCGTCGGCCGCACGCACGAGGAGGTCGTCGAGGCTCGGGCCGAGTGGCAGGCCTCGCTCGTCGACGGTGCGCCCGCGGGCCGCTTCGGCCGGGTCGAGGGCTACCCCGCGCCGGACCTCCCTGCCCCCGAGCTCCCCAACGTCCGCCTCCGCCCCCGCGACTAACCCCCGCCCCCGCCCCCAGCCCCAGCCCGAGGCCCCGAAGGCGCTGCTT
>JAFABT010000356.1 GCA_023425905.1 Actinomycetes bacterium
GCCCGGGCGACACGTCGCCCGGGCCGCGGTGCACCACGTCGCGCGACGGTGGCCGCGCCCGTCACCGATGGCGCGTGCTCCGCGCGTCGATAGAGTGCAACAACACGAGCCGAGGGAGCCTCAGAGTGAAGCTGGAGCTGCGGGGCATCACCAAGCGTTTCGGGACGTTCGTCGCCAACGACGCGATCGACCTCGTCGTGGAGCCGGGCGAGATCCATGCCCTGCTCGGCGAGAACGGCGCCGGCAAGAGCACGCTGATGAACGTGCTCTACGGGTTCTACGACGCCGACGAGGGGCAGATCCTCATCGACGACGCGCCGGTCGACTTCGCAGGCCCCGGCGACGCGATGGCCGCGGGCATCGGCATGGTGCATCAGCACTTCATGCTCGTCCCCGTCTTCACCGTCGCGGAGAACGTCGTCCTCGGCTACGAGCCGACCAAGGGCGTCGGGGGCCTCATCGACCTTGCGGAGGCACGCCGCAGAGTCGCGGCGCTGTCCGAACGCTTCGGCTTCGACATCGATCCCGATGCGCTCGTCGAGAACCTCACGGTCGGGGCGCAGCAGCGGGTCGAGATCATCAAGGCGCTCTCGCACGACGCGAAGGTCCTCGTGCTCGACGAGCCCACCGCGGTGCTCACCCCGCAGGAGACCGACGAGCTCATCGGGATCATGCGGCAGCTCAAGGAAGCCGGCACCTCGATCGTCTTCATCACCCACAAGCTGCGCGAGGTGCGCGCGGTCGCTGACCGGATCACCGTCATCCGCCGCGGCAAGGTCGTCGGCTCGGCCGACCCCACCTCGTCCGAGACCGAGCTCGCCTCGCTCATGGTCGGCCGAGCAGTCAACCTCGGCGTGACGAAGTCCCCGGCGGAGCCGGGCGACGCGGAGCTCCGCATCCGCGGCCTCACGGTGCTCTCGCCTACGGGCGGCGTCCTGCTCGACGACATCGACCTCGACGTCCACCGGGGCGAGATCCTCGCGATCGCGGGCGTCCAGGGCAATGGGCAGACGGAGCTCGCCGAGGTGCTCCTCGGCGCGCGCAAGGCCCACGCCGGCACGATCCATCTGGGAGACACCGCTCTCCTCGGCCTCACGATCGCCGAGGTGCTCCGCGCCGGGGTCGGGTTCGTCCCCGAGGACCGATCGCACGACGGGCTCGTCGCGCCGTTCACGATCGCCGAGAACTTCATCCTCGACCAGCACGGTGAGGAGCCGTACTCGCGCTGGGGGTCACTGCGGCCCGCGGTCGTGCGTTCCGCCGCCGAGAAGTACGCCGCGGAGTTCGACGTGCGGACGACCTCGGTGATGCAGCCCGTCTCCGCGCTCTCCGGAGGCAACCAGCAGAAGGTCGTCCTCGCGCGCGAGATGTCCCGCCCCCTCCGCCTCTTCATCGCGTCGCAGCCCACCCGCGGCCTCGACGTCGGCTCGATCGAGTTCGTCCACAACCGGATCGTCGCCGAGCGGGACCACGGCACACCGTGCGTCATCGTCTCGACCGAGCTCGACGAGGTCATCGGCCTCGGTGACCGCATCGCCGTGATGTACCGCGGGCGCGTCGTCGGCGTCGTACCCGGCTCGACCAGCCGTGACGTCCTCGGGCTCATGATGGCCGGCGTGCCCCACGACGAGGCCGTCCGCCAGGCGGCGCAGCACCACACCGTCCTCGCGGAGCTCGACGAGACCGCGGCCCAGCCTGCTCACCCGCCGCACGCCGAGACCGAGAGGAAGGACCAGTCGTGACCGCCCCGACGCCGCCCACCCCGGACCCCGACGCCCCCGAGGACGTCACCGGGACGGGGAAGGCCGACCCCGCCGCCGCGACGGGCCCGAACGCCGCCACCGCGACCACGGACGCACCTCGCGACGGACGAGGCAACCCGCTGCGCGAGATCCTCGCGTCCTCGACGCTCGTCACGGTGCTGGCCGTCGCCGCCGCGCTCGTCGTCGCCGCCGTCCTCATCGCCGCGGCCGACCCCGCCGTGCAACGCACCGCCGGCTACATCTTCGCCAAGCCGGCGGACTTCTTCGGCGCGATCGCGGACGCCGTCGGCGGGGCCTACACGTCACTCTTCCGCGGCGCGATCGTCGACCCCGAGGCGAAGAGCTTCGAGCGGTTCATCCGGCCATTCACCGAGACCATGACGGCCGCCGTGCCGCTCATCCTCGCGGGACTCGGCCTCGGCATCGGCTTCCGCGCAGGTCTGTTCAACATCGGTGCGCAGGGGCAGGTGCTCATCGGGGCGGCTGCCGCCGGGTTCGTCGGGTTCACGTTCCAGCTCCCCGCAGGTCTCCACCTCGTGGCGGCGGCGGCAGCCGGCGTCGCAGCCGCGGCGCTGTGGGCCGGGATCGCCGGTCTGCTCAAGGCGCGTACGGGCGCCAACGAGGTGATCGTCACGATCATGCTCAACTCGATCGCGCTCCTCCTCGTCGGCTACCTCCTCACGACCGACGCATGGACGCGCGGCGGGAGCAACAACCCGATCTCGCCGCCGATCCGCCCGAGCGCGACCTACCCGCTGCTGCTCGGCGACGGCTTCCGGTTGCACGCCGGGTTCCTCGTCGCGATCGCGGCGGCCTTCGCGGTGTGGTGGCTCATGGAACGCTCGACGCTCGGCTTCAAGTTCCGTGCCGTCGGCGCCAACGACCGCGCGGCGCGCACCGCCGGCATCAAGGTGACGAACATCTACGTGTGGGTCATGCTCGTCGCCGGCGGTCTCGCCGGGCTCGCCGGCACGGCGCAGGTCCTCGGGACGGAGAAGGTGCTCCAGGCCTCGACGGCTGGCTCGATCGGCTTCGACGCCATCACGGTCGCCCTCCTCGGACGCTCGCGACCGCTCGGCACCGTGCTCGCCGCCCTCCTCTTCGGGGCGTTGCGCGCCGGCTCGCCCCTCATGCAGTCCGTGAGCGGCACCCCGATCGACATCGTCCAGGTCGTCCAGGCCCTCATCGTCCTGCTCATCGCGGCGCCCCCGCTCGTGCGCTGGATCTTCCGCCTGCCCACCCCGGGCCTCGCCCGGTCCTCGAAGGAGGTAGCCGCGTGAGCGCCTCGACCGTGACCCCCACGAACCCCGGAGCGTCGGCTGCCTCGCCCGCGACCAGCGGCGCACGAGCGGTGCTCGCGCCCCGCTCGTGGCGCGCCACCATCACGTACGCCGTCGTCGCCGGGCTGCTCGGCGTCCTCGCCGCGTCCCTCGACGGGGCGGTCCGCTCGGGCTTCCGCTTCTCCTCGCCGAGCGACGCCGTCACGCTGCCGAGCGTCGCAGCGCCCTCGCGAGGGCTCCTCGTCGTCCTCGCGATCCTCGTCGCGCTCGCGGCGATCTACGCCGGCTACCGGGCGTGGCACCGGGCCTCGGCGGGCACCTGGCTCGCGATCTGCGTCGGCCTGTTCGCCGTCACCGGCTTCATCGCCTGGGCGATCGCGGGCAAGGGCGGCCAGATCGTCGTCACCGGGCTGCTCAACAGCGCGCTCGTGCTCTCGCTCGCACTCATCTTCGGATCGCTCGCCGGCGTCCTCTGCGAACGCTCAGGGGTCATCAACATCGCGATCGAGGGCCAGCTGCTCGCAGGGGCCTTCCTCGGCGCCGTCGTCGGCACGCTCACCGGCTCGGCCGTGCTCGGCATGATCGCCGCGCCGCTCGCGGGCGTCGCCGTCGCCGCGCTGCTCGCGCTCTTCGCGATCGCCTACAAGGTCGACCACATCATCGTCGGCGTCGTCCTCAACGTCCTCGTCATCGGCGTGACGAGCTTCCTGTACTCGACCGTCCTCGCCGACAACCCCGCCCAGCTCAACTCGCCCCGGTCGCTCCCCGTCGTCGCGATCCCGCTGCTGAGCGACATCCCGGTCCTTGGCCCCGTCCTGTTCCGGCAGACGATCCTCGTGTACGTCATGTACGTCGTCGTCGCCGTCCTCCAGGTCATGGTGTTCCGCAGCCGGTGGGGCCTGCGGATGCGTGCGGTCGGCGAGCACCCCAAGGCCGCCGACACCGTCGGGATCAACGTCAACCTCACCCGCTGGAAGAGCACCCTGCTCGGCGGTGCGGTCGCCGGGCTCGGCGGCGCCGCGTTCACCGTCGGAGCCGGCCTCGCGTTCGGCAAGGAGATGACCGCGGGCAAGGGCTTCATCGCCCTCGCGGCCATGATCCTCGGCCGATGGAGCCCCAAGGGCGCCCTCGCCGCCGCGCTGCTCTTCGGGTTCGCCGACGCCCTCCGGCTCAACCTCGGCGTGCTCGGCTCCGACGTTCCGAGCCAGTTCCTCGGCATGCTGCCGTACCTCGCGACGATCTTCGCCGTCGCCGGACTCGTCGGCCGGGTCCGGGCGCCCGCCGCAGAAGGTATCGCCTACGAGAAGTGATCGGCGGGCGGGCCCCGTCCGACCGCACACCCCATCCTGAGGAGAACCCGTGACTGACGAGCTGACCGGACGCGCTACGACCGCGGCGGACGCCGACTGGGAGGCGCTGCGCGCTGCCGCCCGCGACGTCATGACGAGGGCGTACGTCCCGTACTCGAACTTCCCGGTCGGGGCGGCCGCGCTCGTCGACGACGGCCGGATCGTCGTCGGCTGCAACGTCGAGAACGCCTCCTACGGCGTCGGCCTGTGCGCCGAGTGCGCGCTCGTCTCCGGGCTCCACGTCTCTGGCGGCGGGATGCTCGTCGCCTTCACGTGCGTCGACGGCCACGGCAACACCCTCATGCCCTGCGGGAGGTGCCGACAGCTGCTCTTCGAGCACGGTGGCCCCGACCTCGTCCTCGACACCGTCTCCGGCCTGCGCACCATGGCGGAGGTCCTGCCGGACGCGTTCGGCCCGGCGGACCTTGTCGAACGCGCCTGAGAACCCCTGAGCAAGGAGCTCCCATGACCACCGTCGCCCCCACGACCGAACCGTTCGACGCCGTCGAGATCATCGTCACCAAGCGCGACGGCGGCAGGCTCACCGACGCCCAGGTCGACTGGGTCGTCGACGCCTACACCCGCGGCGTCGTCGCCGAGGAGCAGATGTCCTCCCTCCTCATGGCGATCCTGCTCAACGGCATGGAGCGCGGCGAGATCGCCCGGTGGACCGCCGCGATGATCGCGTCGGGGGAGCGGATGGACTTCTCCGGGCTGTCCCGGCCCACGTCGGACAAGCACTCGACCGGCGGCGTCGGCGACAAGATCACCCTGCCGCTCGCCCCTCTCGTCGCCGTGTTCGGGGTCGCCGTGCCCCAGCTCTCCGGCCGTGGGCTCGGGCACACCGGCGGCACCCTCGACAAGCTCGAGGCCATCCCCGGGTGGCGCGCGGCGCTCAGCAACGAGGAGATGCTCGCCCAGCTCGACGACGTCGGCGCGGTCATCTGCCAGGCCGGCTCCGGTCTCGCCCCGGCCGACCGCAAGCTCTACGCCCTGAGGGACGTGACCGGGACCGTCGAGGCCATCCCGCTCATCGCGAGCTCGATCATGAGCAAGAAGATCGCCGAGGGCACCGGCTCCCTCGTCCTCGACGTGAAGACCGGCTCGGGTGCGTTCATGCAGGACCTCGAGCGTGCCCGTGAGCTCGCCCGGACGATGGTCGCCCTCGGCACCGACGCCGGCGTGCGCACCGTCGCCCTCGTCACCGACATGGACACGCCGCTCGGGCTCACCGCAGGCAACGGCCTCGAGGTCCGCGAGTCGGTCGAGGTGCTGGCCGGTGGCGGGCCGAGTGACGTCGTCGAGCTGACGGTCGCGCTCGCCGCCGAGA
>JAFABT010000366.1 GCA_023425905.1 Actinomycetes bacterium
CCGCGCGAGTGCGAGCAGTCGCTCGTTGAGGCTCGCAGCGGGCAGGACGTCGCCCGCTGCGGCGAGCGCGCGATGCGCCTCCCGTGCCGCCGCGAGCTCCGAGGCGCACAGGACGCAGCACGCGACGTGGGCGAGGGCGCGCTCGGTCGCAGCGGCCGACAGCTGGCCGTCGGCGAGGGCGGAGATCTTGGCGCCGAGGTGCGTCACGGGAGCTCCGCGAGCAGCTCGACGGTCGGGCGCTCGGCCGCAAGGGGTCGGCGATGCGCGAGCGCGGCGCGCAGCTGCGCTCGCGCCCGGTGGATGCGCGACCGGACCGTGCCCGTCTTCACGCCGAGCGTGACGGCGATCTCCTCATAGCTGAGACCCTCGATGTCGCACAGCACGACCGCCGCGCGGAACTCGGGGCTCAGCTGACCGAGCGCGTGCTGGACGTCATGGTCGAGGTTGTGGTGCTCGTAGCCGCGCTGCGGGTCCGTCTGCTCGAACCCTGCGGGCAGACGCTCGGCGTCGTCACCGAGCGCGTCCATGCGGATGCGCTGCTTGCGACGCACCGAATCGAGGAAGAGGTTCGTCGTGATGCGGTGCAGCCAGCCCTCGAAGGTCCCGGGCTGGTAGGAGGACAGCGAGCGGAACACGCGGACGAAGGTCTCCTGGGTGAGGTCCTCCGCGTCGTGCTGGTTGCCCGTGAGGCGGTACGCGAGCCGGTAGACACGTGCCGAGTGCTCGGTCACGACGTGCTCCCAGGTCGGGGGCGTCCACGCGGCAGCGGCCGGGCTGGTCGCGGGGACCTCCTCGGCCGGACGGTCGTCCCCGAGGGCGGGGGCGGCGTGCGGGTCGCGCGTCATACGGGTTCGTGTCCTCCACAGATGGGTGTCCAGTGTCCCAGCCGGACGTCGTCTGCGCGTCCTCCTCGGGGAGGAGCCGTCGCGACTCGCACGGTGCCTCCACTGTGCGCAACGCCCAGCGGGTGCCGGACGTTCCCAGCCGGTGCGCCGGTACGATCAGCGGTGAACCCCGAGCCGCACCCCGCCGATCCGTGGAGGACACCATCTCCGTCGACAAGACCCAGTCCTGGGTGTTCACCGAGGAGTTCCTCGGTGAGGACGACGTGCTGCTGCGCGCGCGCGAGCGAGCGGACCAGCTCGGCTGCACGCCCGTTCTTCCTGGCTCGGGCGCCGTGCTCACCGTGCTCGCCGCCGCGGTGCAGGCGCGCTCGGTCGTGGAGATCGGCACGGGGGCCGGTGTCGCGTCGATGTACCTGCTGCGTGGCATGCCCGCGGACGGCGTGCTCACGACGATCGACCTCGAGGTCGAGCACCACCGTGCCGCCAAGGAGGCCTTCCGTGAGGCCGAGATCCGCGCGACGCGGATCCGGGCGATCTCCGGTCGCGCGCTCGACGTGCTTCCCCGGCTCACCGATGCCGGCTACGACCTTGTGTTCGTCGACGCGGACAAGGAGTCCTACCCCGCCTACGTCGAGCAGGCGCTGCGCCTCCTGCGTCCCGGAGGCGTGCTCGCCGTCGACAACGCCCTCTGGCACGACCGGGTCCCGGACCCGGCGCGTCGGGACGAGGTGACGACGACGATCCGTTCGCTGCTCCGCACCGCCCGGGACGACGCTCGGCTCACGAGCGCGCTGCTGCCGACGGGTGACGGCCTGCTCGTCGCGGTTCGCACCGACGCCTCCGAGGCCTGAGAACCTCACGGATGACGTGGGGCGTCGCCCCCCGTCGCCGGATCCCCCACGGCTCCGGCTCAGCGTCCCGCTAGCCGGCTCAGCGCCTCTCGAGCCAACGGACGAGGAGCCTAGCCCCGAAGCCCGTCGCCCCCTCGCTCACCTCGTGCGCGTCCTTGCCGGACCTCGCGGGACCCGCGATGTCGAGGTGCGCCCACGGCACGCCCGCAGGCGTGAAGCTGCGCAGGAAGAGGGCAGCGGTGATCGCCCCTGCGCCGGGCGGGTCGATCGGCACGTGGCGCAGGTCGGCGATCTCCGAACGCAGCGCGGGGAGGTAGTCCTCGACGAGAGGCATGCGCCACACGCGCTCCCCCGTGCGCTCGGCCGCCGTGGCCAGCTGCTCGCTGAGGTCGTCGTCGCCCGTGAACAGCGCCGCGTGGCCCTGCCCGAGGCCGACCGACGCGGCGCCCGTGAGCGTCGCGACGTCGACGAGCACGTCGGGCTGCAGCGTCGCCCCCGCCCAGGCGAGGGCGTCGGCGAGCACGAGGCGACCCTCGGCGTCCGTGTTGGCGACCTCGACCGTCTGGCCGCCGTAGCACGTGAGCACGTCGCCCGGCCGGTAGGACGCGGCGCCGACGTGGTTCTCCGCGAGCGGGAGGACCGCCGTCACGGCGTCGTCGAGCTCGGCCCGGGCGGCGGCGAGGACGACGGCGAGCGCGACGGCCGCACCCGCCATGTCGGTCTTCATCGGGACCATCGCGGGCCGCGGCTTGATCGACAGCCCGCCGGTGTCGAAGGTGATTCCCTTGCCGACCACGACGACGTGACGCCCGTGCGCCCGCCGGTCGCCCGCGGGGGTGTACCGCACGGTCACGAGCCGCGGCGGTGTCGCCGAGGCCGAGCCCACCGCGAGCAGTCCGCCGAAGCCCTCGGCCGCGAGCGCACGCGCATCCTTGACGTCGACCCGAAGCCCTGCGTCCGCGGCGAGTCGCTCGGCCCGCTCGGCGAGCCACGCCGGGTTCTTGGTCGAGGCCGGGACGTTCGTGAGGTCGCGCGCGAGCCACGTGGCGCGGCATGCGGTCTCCGCTGCGTCGAGCGCGGCCCGGAGAACGTGCGCCTGGGCGGAGTCCGCGAGACCGAGGACGTCGAGATGAGGGGGGTCCACCTCCTCGGCGAGGCCGTCGGTCGCGGGCGTGGTCGCTGCAGACGGCGGACGGTAGCTCCCGAGGAGGTAGCCCTCGACGAACGAGCGCACGCGCTCGACCTCGTCAGGGTGCCCCTCGCCGCCGATCGACGTGACGACCTTGCCGAGCCCGCGGGTGGCCCGCGCGAGCGCAGCGCCCGCCTTGCGCAGGTCAGCGGCGTCACCCTGGCCCACCCCGACCAGCACGAGGCGCTCGGGCAAGCCGGACCAGGGCAGCTCCGCGCCCGCTGCGACGAGCCGCCGCGGCAGATGGACCGTGTAGCTCGAGCCGGCGCGGCCCGACAGGCCGGCGCGCTCGGCGAGATCGGCGAGGTCGATGCCGTAGCGGGCGGCGGCGTCCGCGGTGCCGCCGCGCGGTTGCAGGTCACGCTCGTCATCGACTGCCGGGGCCACGGGGACGGCGAGCGCGTCCACCGCTCGCCCGTCCGCGCCCGAGGTGAGGTCGACGTCGGCGACCGTGCCCTGGCGCAGAGAGACGGCGGGGAAACGCGCGCGCCCCCCAGGTGGAGGGCGCGTCGGCGGTGGACCGTGATCGGGTCCGCGGGTGTGGGGTCAAGGTCAGCTGACGACGGACGTGAGCGCCTCGCCCAGTTCCGCAGCCTCCGCGGCCTTGAGCTCGACGACCAGGCGGCCACCGCCCTCGAGCGGGACCCGCATGACGATGCCCCGACCTTCCTTGGTGACCTCGAGCGGCCCGTCGCCGGTCCTCGGCTTCATCGCGGCCATGGAGAGCCTCCTTCAGTCGTCTGTCGTGCGTCCTGCAGGTCACTTCTGCGGACGTATGTCCGAGGTCATTCTAGTTCACCCGTTGCCACCGTGGGACGAGCCGTCGCCCCGGCTCGCAGGTCGCGGCCTCACGCGAGCCCGCGGACCGCACGGACGGGTGCGAGGTCGCCCCGGATCGCGGCCACCATGTCGAGCGTGCGGCGGGTGGCCCGCACGTCGTGGGCGCGGAACACCCGCGCACCCTGCCACGCCGCGACGGCCGTCGCGGCGAGCGTGCCCTCGAGGCGGTCATCGACCCCGAGGCCGAGGGTCTCCCCGATGAAGTCCTTGCGCGAGAGCGCCATGAGCACGGGGTGGCCGAGCGCGACGAGGTCGGACGTCCGGCGGACGAGCTCGAGCGAGTGCCACGTGTTCTTCCCGAAGTCGTGCGTCGGGTCGACGAGCACCGCCGCCGGGTCGACGCCCGCCTCGACGGCGCGCCGGGCAGACGCGGCGAGCCGCGCGCACACGTCTGCCACCACTCCCCCGGGGTACTCGACGCGCAACGGGTCGGTGCGCGGAGCAGCGCCGCCCGTGTGCGAGCACACGACGCCGACCCCTGCGCGCGCCGCGACCTCCACGAGGCGCGGGTCGTGACCCGCCCACGTGTCGTTGAGGAGGTCGACGCCGACGGCGACGGCCTCCTCAGCGACCTCCGCCCGCCACGTGTCGACCGAGAGCAGCAGGCCCGGGTGTCGCGCGCGCACCGCCGCGAGGAAGGGCACGACGCGGTCGATCTCCTCCGCGACGCCGACCTCCGCGCCCCGACCTGCCCGGACCCCGCCGACGTCGAGCAGGTCCGCGCCCTCCGCGACCGCGGCGTCGACCGCGTCGAGCGCGGGGCCGTCCTCGACGAGCCGCGCTGGCGCGTAGAACGAGTCCGGGGTGCGGTTGAGGATCGCCATGACGACGTGGCTGCCTGGCGGGAACGTGCGCCCACCCAGCACGAGGGCCGCACCCGCGCTCGTCACGACGCCCGCCTGCTCAGCGCTCGGACGACGGGGCCGAGAAGGCGTCGGGCTCCTCCGAGGCACGCGCGGCCTCGTGGACCGCCGCCGCGGTCGCCTCGGCAGCGGCCTCCTCCTCGGCGCGCAGCTCGGCGCCCCGGCGCAGCACGTACTCGACTGCGCTCTGGGCGTCGTCGACGAGTGCGATGAGGTCGACGTCGACCTGCGAGACCATCCCGCGGCCGACGGCCTCGACCTTGATCCAGTCGAGCAGCCCACGCCAGTAGTCGGAGTCGACGAGGACGATCGGGAAGCCCGTGACCTTGTGCGTCTGGACGAGGGTGAGCGCCTCGAAGAGCTCGTCGAAGGTGCCGAACCCGCCCGGGAGGACGATGAAGCCCTGGGCGTACTTGACGAACATCGTCTTGCGGGCGAAGAAGTAGCGGAAGTTGACCCCGAGGTCGACCCAGTGGTTCATGCCCTGCTCGAAGGGCAGCTCGATTCCGAGCCCGACCGACAGGCCGCCGGCCTCGCTCGCACCCTTGTTCGCAGCCTCCATGATCCCGGGGCCACCGCCCGTGATGACGGCGTAGCCCGCCTCGACGAGGAGCCGCGCGACCTCCTCGGCGACCGCGTAGTCGGGGTGGTCCGGCTTGGTCCGCGCCGAGCCGAAGAC
>JAFABT010000057.1 GCA_023425905.1 Actinomycetes bacterium
GGACGAGGACCTCCAGCTCACCCTCCTGTGCCTCTACGAGCTCCACTACCAGGGCCTGGCCGGCGTCGACGACGCGTGGGAGTGGTCCCCCGAGCTGCTCGCCGTGCGTGCCGAGATCGAGGCCGCCTTCGAGGCCGAGCTGCGCGCGCGCGTGCCCGTGCCGGAGCTGCCCGCACCGGACCGGGCATCGGTCGCCCGCGCGCTCGTCGAGCTCACGTCCGCCGAGTCGGGTCCGAGCCTCGCCCGGTACGTCTCGCGCCGGGCGACCCCGGACCAGCTGCGCGAGCTGCTCGTGCACCGCTCCGTCTACCAGCTCAAAGAGGCCGACCCGCACACGTGGGCGATCCCGCGGCTGTCCGGCGCGCCCAAGGGGGCGCTCGTCGAGATCCAGACCGACGAGTACGGTGGCGGGTCGCCCGAGCGCATGCACGCCGCGCTGTTCGCGCGCACGATGCGCGGCCTCGACGTCGACGCCACCTACGGGGCGCACGTCGACGTCGTGCCCGCCTCGACGCTCGCCTCGGTGACGATGATGTCGATGTTCGGGCTGCACCGGCGGCTGCGCGGAGCGATCGTCGGGCACCTCGCGGCCTTCGAGATGACCTCCTCGATCCCGAACCGGCTCTACGGCAACGGGTTCCGCCGCAACGGCTTCGACGAGGCGACGACGCACTACTTCGACGAGCATGTCGAGGCTGATGCGGTCCACGAACAGATCGCGTCCCGGGACCTCGCGGGCCGACTCGCCGAGGACGAGCCCGACCTGCTGCCCGACATCATGTTCGGCGCAGCCGCGTGCCTCACGGTCGACGGGTGGGCCGGGGCGCACCTGCTTCGCAGCTGGGAGGCGGGGACGACGTCCCTGCGCCCTCGGCAGACGGCTGCGGAGGACGCGGCGTGAGCCGCGCGGTGCAGGGCGCCGGGCTCACCGTCGCGCGGGCCCCGGCGTCTGACGGCGGGGCACGGACCGACGCGTCGCCCTCGGAGTGCTCGATCACCCTGTGCCCGGACGGGCCGCTGCTCGTACGCGGCGACGTCACGCTGCTCGACTCCTCCGGGCAGCCGTTGCCGAGGACGCGCAACGTCGTCGCGCTGTGCCGCTGCGGCGGGTCGGCGATCAAGCCGTTCTGCGACGGGACGCACAAGGTCAACGGCTTCACGAGCGACGACTGACCTCACGACGGACGCCCGCCGCCCCGGCACGAGGCCGCGGGCGACGGGCGTCCGTCGTCGGTGCGGTGGTCACCGTGGCTGGCGGACACCCCGTCCCGAAGCGCGCGTCGCTAGACGACTTCGCCCTCGGGCTTCTCCGGCTGGCGCGCCGACCCCTGCCCCGGGCGTCCGGGCCCCGCGTCCGGGTCGGACGCGGCGTCGTACGGAGTCGTGGACGAGCCGGCTGGGCCGCCGCCGACGCCCACCTTGTCCTTCACCTTGTCGACGACCGTCCGGCCGACCGTGCGCGCCTGCTCGCTCACGAACCCGGCCGCCGTCGACGTCGCGGTGCCCACGGCGTCCTGCACCTGGTCGGAGGCCCAGATCTCCTTCGCCCGGGCGCGGATCTTCTCGTAGCTCTGGCGCCCGGCGCGTGCACCCAGGACGTACCCGGCTGCCGCTCCGACGATGAACGCGGCCTTCTTCCCCATGGTTGCCTCCTTGGACACGGATCGATCAGTGCCCTCCACCTTGCGCCCTGCGGGGTCGCGTCGCACCCGGAGCGCCACGGCTGACGACGCTCAGCGAGGCGGGCGGCCCTGGGCCCCGCCGAGCCGGGCGAGCTCGGTGGCGTACACGTCGCCGTCGGCGTCGACGCGCTCGGCGACCTCGGCGAGCGTGAGCTGCGCGAGGTCGTCGTCGAGCTCGTCCCACCGGCGGGGCGCGGCCGCGGTCGCGCCGTCGCGGGCCCGCGGCGAGTACGGGGTGATCGTCGTCTTCGCGGGGCTGTTCTGCGACCAGTCGAGCAGGATGCGCCCCGTCCGCTCCGCCTTGCGGATGTTCGCGGTGAGGAAGGTCGGGTGTGCGGCTGCCAGCTCGCGCGCGAGCCGCTCGGCGTACCGGTGGACCGTCGCGGTGGGCTGCGGGCGGGCGAAGGGCGCGTAGAGCTGCAACCCCTTGCTGCCCGACGTCACGGGCAGGCACACGAGTCCGTCCTCGGCAAGGCGCTCCCGGACGAGGCCGGCGACGACGACGCATTCGGCGAGCCCCGTGCCCTCCCCCGGGTCGAGGTCGATGACGAGGCGGTCGGAGCCGCGCACGCCGCCGCGGCTCCCCACGGTCCACTGCGGCGTGTGCAGCTCGAGCGCACCCTGGTTGACCGCCCACAGCAGCCCCGCGAGCCCGTCGAAGAACGGGTAGGTGACGTCCTTCCCCTCGTCGGCCGAGCCGGGCGAGGCGGGCAGGGTCTGCCGACGCACCCAGTCGGGCACGCCCGCGGGCACGTTCTTCTCGAAGAAGTGCAGCTCCCCCATCCCGTGCGGGTAGCGGATCCGGGTGACCGGGCGCTCGCGGAGCTGTGCGAGCAGCGGACCCTGCACGCGGGCGACGTAGTCGAGCAGCTCGCTCTTCGTCGTGCCGGTCTGCGGGTAGAGCACCTTGCCCGGGTGCGTCAGGCGCACCGGGTGGCCGTCCACCTCGAGCACCGTGACGTCGTCGTCCTTCATCGCGCGCCTCCGTCCGTCGCTCCCACGGTGCGTCGCGACGGACGGCGCCGCAACCGGCGCGCGCGTCGGCTCGTCCTGCCACGGGTCGGCCGGCACGTCCTCGCGCAGCCCGACGAGCACAGGATGCCGGAGCCTGCCTGAGCCCGTCCGGCCCAGGTAGGCCACGTCGACGACGACCTCCCCCGTGCACCACCGGGCGCCCTCCGCGTCGAGCCGCGGCACGGGCTCCGTGAAGGGGCTCTGCGGCGACGCGGTGGCCTCGAGCACGCGACCGAGCTGCGCGGCGAGCGTCGCCGACAGCCCCGAGCCGGCCCGGCCGAGGAAGCGCACCGCACCGCCGTCGTCGCGTGCACCGAGCAGCAGCGCCCCGAGCCGTCCCGAGCCACCGCGCTCGGGACGCCACCCGCACACGAGCGCCGTCCGTCGAGCGCGATGGGGCACCTTGACCCAGTCCTCGGACCGGCCAGCCCGGTAGCGCGACGCCGCACGCTTGGCCATGACGCCCTCGAGCCCCTGCGCCCGGGTCGCCGCGAGCAAGGCGTCGACGTCGTCGTGCAGCGGGGACAGGGAGACGCGCGCGGGCAGGTCGAGCGCGTCGAGGCGGGCGCGGCGGCGCGTGAACGGCAGGCCGCGCAGGTCCTGGCCGTCGTACGCCAGCAGGTCGAAGACGACGAAGGTGACGGCGGGCAGGTCCCCCGGGCGCCCGTCCCCGCGGAGGCGACCCATGACGGCCGGGAAGCTGGGCCGTCCCGCGTCGAGGACGAGGACCTCGCCGTCGAGGACCGCGCCGGGCAGGGCACCGAGCCCGGCGAGCTCCGGCAGGGCGGCAGCGACGTCGCGACCGGTCCGGGTGCGCAGCTTCAGCCGGCCGGAGCGGGTGTCGGCGACGAGGCGGACCCCGTCCCACTTCACCTCGTAGACCCACCCGGGCCCGCGCGGCACGTCGGCAGGCGTCACGCTGCGCCCCGCGAGCATCGGTTCCACCCGACTCATCCTGCCCAGCGGCGGGAGCCGGGGCATCCGCTGGTGCCCCGGGGGCGGGACGTCCGTCGTCGTCCCGCCCCCGGGGTCGCTCAGACCTTGAAGCGGCCGACGAGCTGGTCGAGCTCGAGGGACGTCGCGGCGAGCTCGTCCGCGGAGGTCCGCACCTGCCCGATGCTCCCCACGGTCTGCTCCGCGTTCGCCGCGAGCGCCTGGACGTTCGCCGCGATCGACGAGGCGGCCGTCGCGGCCTCGGACACGTTGCCGGCCATCGACGACGTCGTGACGCTCTGCTCCTCGACCGCCCCCGCGATGCTGCTCTGGTGCTCGTTGACCCGGCCGATGACCTCGCTCGTCGAGGAGATCGCCGTGACGGCCTGCGCGATGTCCTGCTGGATCTCGGCGATGCGCTGCGTGATCTCCTCGGTCGCCCGTGCCGTCTCCTGGGCGAGGTCCTTGACCTCGCTCGCGACGACGGCGAAGCCCTTGCCGGCGTCGCCCGCGCGGGCCGCCTCGATCGTCGCGTTGAGCGCGAGGAGGTTCGTCTGCTCGGCGATCGAGTTGATGAGCGCGACGACGCCGCCGACGGCCGCCGACGAGTCACCGAGGCGGGTCACCGTCGCGTTCGCCTCCGCGGTCTGGTTGACGGCGGTGTGACCGGCCTTGCTCGCGTCCGAGGCGCTGCGGGCGATCTCGCCGATCGAGGCCCCCATCTGCTCGCTCGCGGCGGCGACCGACTGGACGTTCCCGGAGACCTGCTGCGCGGCGGCGGCGGCGAGCGTCGCCTGGGTCGCGGCGTCGTCCGCCTGGCGGCTCATCTCGGCGCTCACGACCGAGAGCTCCTGAGCCGCGGCGGCCGACGTCTGCGCCGAGTGGCCGATCTCCCGCACGAGCTGGGCGATGTTGTCGACGAACCTGTTGAAGACTCCGCCGAGCACGCCGATCTCGTCGTCGCCGTGCTCGACGACGCGCTGGGTGAGGTCGCCGTCGCCGTCCGCGATCTCACGGAGCCGGTTCGTGAGCGCCCGGATGGGGCGCACGATGCTGCGGACGAGGAACACGGCGATGACGACGAGCGCGACGATCGCGAGGCCGGTGCCGCCGAGGACGACGGCCTTGGTCGCGTCGCCGGCGGCGGCCGCGGCGGCGGCCCGCTCGGCGAGCAGGACGTCCTCCGCGTCGGTGATCTCGGTGAGCACCCGGCGGATCTCGTCCATGACGGCCTTGCCCGTGTCGGACATGACGACCGCACGGGCGTCGTCGAAGCCGTACTCGCGCCGCAGGTCGATCGTCTGGGTCATCTCGGTGAACTTCGCGTCGACGAGGGGACGCAGCTCGGCGATGCGCTCCTGCTGCGCGGGGTTGTCCGACGTGAGGGACTGCAGCGTGTCGATCGTCGCGGTCACGGACTCGCTCGCGGCCGTGAAGGGCTCGAGGTACCGGTCCTCGCCCGCGATGAGGTAGCCGCGCTGGCCGGTCTCGGCGTCCTTGAGCAGCGAGAGCACGGCGTCGGCGGCCCCGAGGACCTCGTGCGTGTGCGACACGGACTCGTTGTTGTCGAGCAGCGCCTGGGAGTTGACGAGGGACGTCACGCCGATGAGGCCGAGGAACACGAGGGCGACCGCGTAACCGGCGATGAGCCGGATCCGGATCGACTTGCGCATCCGGCGCGCGCGCGCGGGCTCCTGCGTCGGCGCGGCGTCCGAGCGGGTCACCTCGTCGACCTCGAGGGTGGTGGTGTCAGACGGCATGGCTCTGAGGCCCCTTCTGCTGGGCTGGGGTGGGCCTCCGGCGACGGGGCCCGCGGGGGATGCCCGCGGCGTGCACGGGCGCAGGAGCGCGGCGCGACGGCGTTCGACTCCACCCGTCCGTTCGGCGGCAGGCCGCGAGATGTGAGGCTCCGGGCCGGGCGAGTGCTGCTCCCACGCCTCCGGTGGCAGCCGGTGCGCCGCCGCGTCATGCTGCGAGGAGTCGGGAGGAGGTGGTGGCCGTGCGAGCCATCTGGAAGGGCGCGGTCGCGTTCGGGCTCGTCAACGTGCCCGTCAAGCTCTATGCCGCGACCGGTCAGCACGACGTGCCGCTCCACCAGGTGCACGAGGAGGACGGTGGGCGGATCCGCTACCGCAAGACGTGCAGCGCGTGCGGCGAGGTCGTCGCGCAGGACCAGATCGCGAAGGGCTACGAGACCGACGACGGCGGGCTCGTCGTCCTCACCGACGAGGACCTCGAGGCGCTGCCGCTCGCAACCGGGCGGGAGATCTCCGTGCTGTCCTTCGTGCCACGGGAGCAGATCGACACGATCCTGCTCGACTCGACGTACTACCTCGAGCCCGACCGCACGGCCGCGAAGCCGTACCGGCTGCTGAGCGCGGCCCTCGAGGACACCGACCGGGTCGCCGTGACGAAGGTCGCGCTGCGGCGGCGGGAGTCCATGGCGCTGCTCACGGTGCGCGACGGGGTGCTGTGCCTGCAGACGCTGCTGTGGCCCGACGAGGTGCGCGAGCCCGACTTCCCCGCGCTCGACGGCGACGTCGACCTGTCGAGGCAGGAGATGGCGATGGCGTCCTCGCTCATCGAGTCGCTCGCCGCGGACTTCGACCCGGGCGAGTTCGAGGACGCCTACCAGTCGGCGCTCACGCAGCTCGTCGAGGAGAAGGCCGCGAGCGGGACGACGCGTCGCACGCAGGAGCCCTCGCAGGAGGCGTCCGAGGGCGGCGAGGTCGTCGACCTGCTCGCCGCGCTGCGCCGAAGCGTCGAGAACGCGTCCAAGAAGACGGGCGGGGCGGCGTCGGCGTCGGCGTCGAAGGCCACCGCGGCGAAGACGTCGGCCGCGAAGGCCCCCGCGAAGACGACGGCCTCGAGGAAGGCCCCTGCGAAGAAGGCCGCGGCGAAGAAGTCGGCCGCGTCCTCCCGCACGGCGAAGAAGACGGCGAGCAAGAAGGCGGCGTCCTGAGCGTGACGCCGCGCGCACCCGGCCCCGGGCCGGACACCGAGGACCCCGACGAGACCCAGGTTCGCGTCGTCGCCCACCTGCGCCGCGTCGCCGGGCTGCTCGAGCGGACGCAGGCCTCCGCATACCGGTCAGCCGCCTTTCGCACCGCCGCGGCGCGCCTCGAGCAGGTCAAGGCGAGCGACCTCGCCCGCCTCGTCGCGTCGGGCCGGCTCACCGACCTCTCCGGCGTCGGGGAGCGCACCGCGCACGAGGCGATGCTCGCGGCGTCCGACGCACCCAGCCCGTACCTCGCCGAGCTCGAGGCGACCCTCCCCGACCACCCCGCACCCGTGCGCGAGCTCGCGGCCCGGCTCCGCGGCGACCTGCACAGTCACACCGACGCATCCGACGGCACCGCGCCGCTCCAGGAGATGGTGCTCGCGGCGCTCGAGCTCGGCCACGAGTACCTCGCGGTCACCGACCACTCGCCGCGGCTCACCGTCGCGCACGGGCTCGACGCCGCCCGGCTGCGGCGACAGGTCGATGAGGTGCGCCGCCTCGACGCGGCCGTCGCGCCGTTCCGGGTGCTCACCGGGATCGAGGTCGACATCCTCCCCGACGGGTCCCTCGACCAGGACGAGTCACTGCTCGCCGAGCTCGACGTCGTCGTCGCCTCGGTGCACTCCGAGCTCGCGATGAGCGCCGGGGCGATGACGCGGCGACTGCTCCGGGCCGTGTCGAACCCGCACGTCGACGTGCTCGGTCACTGCACGGGGCGGACGGTGGCCGGCGGGCGCCGGGCCCGGGGCCGCGGGCGCGCGGAGAGCACCTTCGACCGGGCCGAGGTCGTCGCGGCGTGCGCCGAGCACGGCACCGCGGTCGAGGTGAACTCACGGCCCGACCGGTTGGACCCGCCGCAGGACGTCCTGGCCCTCGTCGCCGAGGCCGGGGCGCTCGTGAGCGTCGACTCGGACGCGCACGCGCCGGGCGAGCTCGGCTGGCAGGACAACGGCTGCGCGATGGTGCTCGCCGCGGGGATCGACCCGGACCGGGTCGTCACGACGTGGGACGTCGACCGGCTGCTGGGGTGGACCGGTCGGAGGTGAGGGGCGCGTCTGGGGGCGGCCGTCAGGTCGCGGGCGTCCCCGGCACGGGCTGCTGCGCGAGGTCGTCGACCGCCGGGCCCTCGAGCAGTGCGCCGTCGGGGGCGAAGCGCGAGCCGTGCAGCGGGCAGTCCCACGTCCGTTCGGCGTCGTTCCAGGAGAGCAGGCCGCCCAGGTGCGGGCAGGTCGCGGAGACGGCGCACGTGCGCCCGTCGACGGTCGAGACGCCGACGGGGCGGACGGCGCCGCCGACGACGCGCCCCTCGCCCTCGACGGGCGTCGCCGCGTCGGCG
>JAFABT010000311.1 GCA_023425905.1 Actinomycetes bacterium
CTCGTCGCCGGCCTGGCCGTGCTCGTCTGGCGCATGCCCGCCCACCGACGGATCGACGACGGCCCGTCGGACGGGGCTCGCGTCTGACCCTCGGCGTCCGAGCCGTCAGGCCTGCGCGCGCCGCGCGAGATCCGCTGCGCCGACGATCCCGGCGTCATTGCCCATCGCAGCGAGCACGATCTGCGCGACAGGGCGATAGCCATGCGCGGACAGGTGGCTCTCGAAGGCCTCCCGCGCAGGGCCGAGCAGCAGGTCACCCGCAGAGCCCACCCCTCCCCCGACGACGATGATCGAGGGGTCGAGGAGCGAGGCGACCATCGCCGAACCCTCGCCGATCCATCGACCGAGCTGTGCGAGCAGCGACAGCGCGAGGGGGTCACCCTCCTGCGCGGCCTGCGTGACCTGCGGGCCTGTGAGCGCCTCCACGTCACCGCCGCAGAGCTCGAGAAGACGCGCTGCGGCGACCGGATCGGTGACGGCCGCTGCGCGCGCCTCGCGCACGAGTGCGCTCCCGCTCGCGTACTGCTCCCAGCACCCGTGTCGACCGCAGCCGCACTGGTGGCCGTCAGGGACGACGCGCATGTGCCCGGCCTCGGCCGCGACACCCCACGCACCGCGCACGAGCTCGCCGCCCACGACGAGCGCACCGCCAAGGCCCGTGCCGATCGTGAGCATGAGCATGTCCGTGTGAGACGCGCCGGGACCGTAGCGGAACTCCGCCCACCCGGCGGCGTTGGCGTCGTTCTCGACGACGACGGGCACGTCCGTGCCGAGGGCGGAACGCACCCGGTCCCGCAACGGGTGCTCGCGCCACGGGAGGTTGGGGGTGAACAGCACGGTTGCCTGGTCGGCTCCGATGAAGCCCGGTGCAGCGAGGCCGATCGCCCCGATCTCGTGCTCCTTCATGAGCTCGCGGCACACCTCGACGATCGTGGCGTCGACCGCGTCCGAGCTCGTCGCGTCCGTCTCACGACGGAGCTTGGCGACGATCGTCCCGTCCTCGTCGACCACACCGGCGGCGATCTTCGTCCCGCCGATGTCCACACCGATCGCGTGCATGTCCCGTCCTTGCCGTCGTTCCGTAGTGCGAGCACCCGAAGAGTACCCATGCGTGGCCCGTCGTGTGCGGGACGTGGGTCCAGGTAGTCTCACCGCATCGCAGCCCCTACTGCCAATGGAGTCAGCATGGTGGAGCACAGCACACCACTCGTGGTCGAGGTCCCCGACGACCACAACCTCAACGACCTGCTGGCGGCGCGCGTCGCCGCCGGGCCGGATGCGGTCATGTACGAGGTCCAGCCGCAGCCAGGGGCCGGGTGGCGGCCGGTCACGGCTGCCGAGTTCGACGCCCAGGTGGTCGCCGTCGCCAAGGGCCTCGTCGCCAAGGGCATCGCCGCCGGGCAGAGCGTCGGGATCATGTCGCGCACACGCTACGAGTGGACGCTCCTTGACTTCGCGATCTGGGCGGCCGGCGCCGTGTCCGTCCCCCTCTACGAGACGTCGTCCGCCGAACAGGTGGAGTGGATCCTCACCGACTCCGACGTCCGCCTCGTCGTCGCCGAGAAGCCCGAGCACGCCGCGACGGTCCACAAGGTCGCGGGCCGGGTTCCCGGCATGGGCGAGGTCCTCGTCCTCGACGACGGCGCGATCGACGCGCTCGTCGAGGCAGGCGCGGGCGTCGCCGACGACGAGATCGCGCGCCGACGCGCGATCGCCGACCTCGCCGACATCGCAACCGTCATCTACACGTCGGGGACGACGGGGCGACCCAAGGGTGCCGAGCTCACGCACGGCAACTTCTACGTCCTGGCCGCCAATGCCGTCGTCGATCTCGCCGACGTCGTCAAGGCACCGGCACGCACGCTGCTGTTCATGCCGCTCGCCCACGTCTTCGCGCGCTTCATCCACGTGCTCGTCGTGCCGGCCGGCGCGGTCCTCGGGCACACGCCAGACACGAAACAGCTGTTGGCCGACGTCGGGACCTTCAAGCCGACGTTCATCCTCTCGGTGCCGCGCGTGTTCGAGAAGATCTACAACGCCTCGGAGCAGAAGGCCGCCGCCGGCGGCAAGCGCGCGATCTTCCAGCGCGCGGCCAAGACGGCGATCGTCTACTCGCGAGCGCTCGACACGCCGTCGGGACCGAGCCCGTGGCTCAAGCTGCAGCACAAGGTGGCCGACACGCTCGTCCTCAAGAAGATTCGCGCGGCCCTGGGCGGGGAGGCCCGGTGGGCGATCTCCGGCGGGGCGCCGCTCGGTGAGCGGCTCGGGCACTTCTACCGCGGCGTCGGCCTCAACGTCCTCGAGGGCTACGGCCTCACGGAGACGACGGCGCCGACGAGCGTGACCCGGCCCGGCAAGGTGAAGATCGGGACGGTCGGCACCCCGTTGCCCGGCACCTCTGTCCGCATCGCTGAGGACGGCGAGGTCGAGGTGCGCGGCGTCCACGTGTTCGCCCGCTACCGCAACAACCCAGAGGCGACCGCCGAGGCCTTCCATGACGGCTGGTTCCGCACGGGAGACATCGGTGTCGCGGACGACGAGGGCTACCTGCGCATCACGGGTCGCAAGAAGGAGATCATCGTCACCGCGGGCGGCAAGAACGTCGCACCGGCGGTGCTCGAGGACCGCTTGCGCGGGCACCCGCTCGTGAGCCAGGTCGTCGTCGTCGGAGATCAGCAGCCCTTCATCGGCGCCCTCGTCACGCTCGACGCGGAGGCGCTGCCCGGTTGGCTGCAGACCCACGACCTGCCCGAGATGGACGTGGCGACCGCAGCGACGAACGACGGCGTCATCGCTGCGATCCAGCGGGCGGTCGACCGGACGAACCAGGCGGTCTCGCGCGCGGAGTCGATCCGGAAGTTCGTCGTCCTCCCGAGCGACTTCACCATCGACAACGACCTGCTCACCCCTTCGCTCAAGGTCAAGCGGTCCAAGGTTCTCGAGCAGTTCGCGGGTGAGATCGAGGGGCTCTACTCGAGCGTCGACCGCGGCCCGTCGGAGTAGCCGCTCCCGTGCGCGTGCGCTCCGCCAGGGCGCACGCGCACGGAGCCTCCGCCGCAGGGACCCGCGCGCGCCGAGCGGGCACAGGAGCGTCAGTGGTCACGGCTAGCGTCGCCGCCATGAGTCCGGCTCCGCCCCTGCGACCCCGCACCCGAGCGTCCTTCACGCCGCCGCCGGACGAGGCGAGCGGTGCCCCGGTCCAGCTCACGCTCGACCAGATCGGCACACCGCTGCGCGACGTCACCTTCGTCGTCGTCGACCTCGA
Source organism: Actinomycetes bacterium (assembly GCA_023425905.1). Taxonomy (GTDB): domain Bacteria; phylum Actinomycetota; class Actinomycetes; order Actinomycetales; family Cellulomonadaceae; genus JAFABT01. The sequence goes on from JAFABT010000311.1 coordinate 3,266, forward strand.
GACGACGGGCACCCGCTCGGCAGACTCCGCGATCACGGAGATCGGTGCCGTCAAGGTCCGCGGTGGCGAGGTGCTCGGTGAGTTCCAGACGCTCGTCGACCCCGGCGGCCCGGTCCCGGCCCAGATCACCGTGCTCACCGGTATCACGACGGCGATGGTCGCCGCGGCCCCGCGGATCGAGGAGGTGCTGCCGACCTTCCTCGAGTTCCTTGGCGACGCCGTGCTCGTCGCCCACAACGCGCCCTTCGACGTCGGGTTCCTCCGCGCGGCCGCTCGCACGACGGGCCACGACTGGCCCCCCGTCCAGGTCCTCGACACCGTGCGGCTCGCACGGCGAGTCGTCCTGCGGGACGAGGCCCCGAACCACCGACTCGGCACGCTCGCCCGGCTCTTCAGAGCCACGACGACGCCGGACCACCGCGCCCTGTCGGACGCCCGCGCCACGGTCGACGTGCTCCACGCGCTCCTCGGCCGCCTCGCCCCGCTCGGCGTGACCCATCTCGAAGACCTCGCGAGCGCGGCAGACCCGGTGCCCGATCCTGTGCGCCGCAAGAAGCACCTCGCCGACCACGTCCCGGCCGCGCCAGGCGTGTACCTCTTCCTCGGCCCCGGCGACGAGGTCCTCTACGTCGGGACGTCCCAGGACCTCCGCACCCGCGTCCGCAGCTATTTCACGGCGGCGGAGAAGCGCAGCCGCATGACGGAGATGCTCACGCTCGCGCACGCCGTGACGGCCGTCGTGTGCGCGACGACGCTCGAGGCCCGTGTCCGCGAGCTGCGACTCATCGCGGAGCACTCGCCGCGCTACAACAGGCGCTCGAAGTTCCCCCAGCACATGCCGTGGCTCCGCCTCGAGGAGGGCGCACGCCCCCGTCTCACGGTGGCCCGCACGACGACGCACGACGCGCCGCACATCGGCCCCTTCACGTCTCGGAGCGCGGCCACGAGGGCGCGCGACGCCCTCCTCGCCGTGCTCGTACGCCCTGAGCAGCGCGGCACCACCCGCAGAGCAGCGCTCACGCCCGAAGACGCCGCGCTGCTGCGGCACGCGATGCTCGTCGACCCTGCGACCGTCGTCGAGGTCCACACCGCCCGGATCGCGCGGCTCGCCGCCTCGGAGCGCTACGAGGAGGCCGCGGGGGCTCGGGACCAGCTCGCCGCCTTCCTGCGCGCCGCCGCCAGGGCGCAGCGCTTCGCACCGCTCGCGACCTGCCCCGAGCTCGTGGCGGCCCGACGCAAGGACGAGGGCGGCTGGGAGGTCGTCGTCGTCCGGCACGGCAGGCTCGCCGGCACGGCCGCCTGCCCTCCCGGGGCGGACCCGCAACCGGTCATCGACTCGCTGCGTCGCACGGCCGAACACGTCGCACCACCCGTCCCGCCCGCCCCCGCGGCTCACCCTGAGGAGACGGACCTCGTCCTGGCCTGGCTCGCCGGACCGGGCGTCCGGCTCGTGGCGCTCGACGGGGACGTGCGTTGGACGAGCCCTGTC
>JAFABT010000097.1 GCA_023425905.1 Actinomycetes bacterium
CTCCTGGGCCGGCCGGCCGTGAGCGGGCGTGTGCCGCGACGCCTCGGTGACCGCTCGCCGCACGGGCTCGCCGTCCATGCCGAGCCACCCCGCGAGCATGCGCGCGTACTCGGGCCGCAGCGCCGCGTCCCGGATGCTCGCAACGACGGGCGCCGTGGCCCGCAGCGCACCGACCCGACCCTCGGCCGTGTCGAGGTCGAAGCCGTCGAGCGTCGAGCGCAGGACGAACTCGAACAGCGGCACCCGGCCGGCGACGAGCGCCTGGACGGCCTCGGGACCTCGGTGCTGCCGGAGGTCGCACGGGTCCATGCCGCTCGGCTCGACGGCGACGAAGGTCTGGGCGTAGAAGTTCTGGTCCTCGCCGAAGGCGCGCAACGCGGCCTTGCGACCGGCTGCGTCCCCGTCGAAGGTGAAGATGATCTCGCCGCCGACGGTGCCGCCCGAGGCGAGCCGCACCCCTCCGCCCACCGACGTGTCGCCGAGCAGACGCCGCACGATCCGGGCGTGGTCGGCGCCGAAGGCCGTGCCGCACGTCGCGACTGCAGTCGTCACCCCGGACAGGTGCGCCGCCATGACGTCGGTGTACCCCTCGACGACGACGAGCCTGCGCTCGCGCGCCACGTCCCGCTTGGCGAGGTCGAGCCCGTAGAGGACGTGCGACTTGCGGTAGAGCGCGGTCTCGGGAGTGTTGAGGTACTTGGGCCCCTGGTCCTCCTCGTACAGGCGCCGCGCACCGAAGCCGATGACGTCACCCGTGACCTCGCGGATCGGCCACACGAGCCTGCCGCGGAACCGGTCGTAGGTGCCGCGTGCCCCTTGGCTCATGAGCCCGGAGGCCGTGAGCTCGGCCTCCGTGTACCCGCGTCCGCGCAGGTGCCGCTGCAGCGCGTCCCAGGCCTGCGGTGCGTACCCGACGCCGAAGTGCTCCGCGTGACCCCGGTCGAAGCCCCGCTCCGCGAGGAAGGCGCGGGCTGCGGCCGCGCCGGGCGTCGTGAGCTGCTCGGCGTAGAACTGGGCGGCGGCGGCGTGCGCCTCGAGCAGACGCCGGCGCGAGCCCGTGTCCGGCCCCTGCCGCGGGGTGCTGCCCTCCTCGTACCGGACAGTGACGCCGACCTTGCCCGCGAGGTACTCGACGGCCTCCGCGAAACCGAGCCCGTCGATCTTCTGGACGAAGGAGATGACGTCGCCGCCCTCCGAGCACCCGAAGCAGTGCCACAGGCCGACCTGCGGCCGCACGTGGAAGGAGGGGGTGCGCTCGTCGTGGAACGGGCACAGGCCCTTCATCGAGCCGACGCCCGCGCCCTTGAGCGCGACGTACTGGCCGACGATCTCGTCGATCTGCGCGCGCTCGCGGACGAGCGCCACGTCCTCGCGTCTGATCAGTCCTGCCACGCCCGCAGTCTAGGCCGAGGCCGGGCCGTCTCCCCCGGACCTCGCGCCCCTCGGCTGCACAAGGCGCGCGTGCCACGCGGTCGCGCTCACGTCGGTGAGCGAGGCGACCTGGTCGACGATGACGCGGAGGCGGCTGGCGTCGTCGGTGGCGGCGTGCCAGTCGGCCGCGAAGCTCGTCTCGAGGGCGAGCGGCGCCCGATCGAGCAGGACCTCGACGAGCTCGGTGAGGATCGTCCGCTGATTCTGGTAGATCGGCTCCTCCTCGCGCGGGCCCATGACGAAGGCGACCGCCATGCCCTTGAGGACGGTGATCTCTGCCTCGGTCTCGGCCGGCACGACGAGCGACGCCTGGTAGCGCGTGAGCGGGCCGTCACCGTGGAGGACCCGGGTCGCGGCGTGGGCGGCGTCGGCGAAGCGGCCGATGAGCTGGCTCGTCGCGTCCTTGAGCATCGCGAGCGCCGCACGGGAGCCGTCCCACTCGTGCGTCCACAGCGCGGCACGGTGCAGGCGGTCCATCGCGGCCTCGAGCTCGTCGGCGCTCCACCGCTCGCCGTACCAGGCATGGACGGCGTTGACGACGCGCGAGCGCTGCTCGCTCGAGGTGAGGACGGACAGGTCGATGCGCCCCGAGACGACGCCGTCCTCGACGTCGTGGACGGAGTAGCTGATGTCGTCCGCGAGGTCCATGACCTGCGCCTCGAGGCACTTGACGCCGTGCGGTGCACCGGCACGCAGCCAGTCGAAGACGGGCAGGTCGTCGGTGTAGACGCCGAACTTGTGCGTCGGGGTGCCGTCCGGCCGAGCCGGCGCGTCCGCCCGTGACCACGGGTACTTCGTCGACGCGTCGAGGCTCGCCCGGGTGAGGTTGAGGCCGACCCCGCGGCCGTCGGGCGTGACGACCTTGGGCTCGAGGCGCGTGAGGAGACGCAGCGTCTGGGCGTTGCCCTCGAAGCCGCCCGCGTCGCGCGCGATCGCGTCGAGGGCGCGCTCGCCGTTGTGGCCGAACGGTGGGTGGCCGAGGTCGTGCGCGAGGCACGCGGTGTCGACGACGTCCGGGTCGCAGCCGAGCGCCTTGCCGAGCTCGCGGCCGACCTGGGCGACCTCGAGGGTGTGGGTGAGCCGGGTGCGGACGAAGTCGTCGCTCGCCGGGCCGAGCACCTGGGTCTTGGCCCCGAGGCGGCGCAGTGCGCTCGAGTGGACGATGCGGGCGCGGTCGCGCTCGAAGGCGGTGCGCGCCCCAGACTTGGGGGGCTCGCTCATCCACCGATCACGATCGGCGTCGCCGTAGCCGAGGCCTCGTGCCAGCGCCTCAGGCACGTGAGGCGCTCCGGAGGCGGGACGGACGGGCTCGTGGGGCACGTCGGAACCCTATCCGCCCCGTGCGACGCCCGTCCCGCTCGTTCAGGACAGCCGCCACACCTGAGCGGTCGGACCGGTTCCCTCAAGACGGAGCTCCCCCGCGTCGACGCCGAGACTCGCACCCCCGAAGACGTTCTCGGCGCGCGTGACCGCGACGTCGGGCACGCCCGCGCCGGACCATCCCGCCCGGGCGACGAGCACGAGGAGCCGCTCCTCGGCCGTCTCCCGGAGGAACGCGACGGCGTCGTCCTCGATGACGACCCAGCGCAGGCCGCCGTCCTGGAGCGCACGCGACGAGCGGCGCAGCGCGACAAGTTCGCGGTAGGTCGCAAGGGTGTCGAGGTCGACGCCGGGGCCGCCTTCCGCGAGCTCGTCCCACGACATGCACACCCGGCCGTGCTCACCGTTGTCCCCCGTCGCCCCGATCTCGTCCCCGGCGAACAGCGCCGGCGTGCCGGGAAGCGTGAACAGCATGGTCGCGGCGAGGCGGACGCGTTCCGCGCTCCCGACGACCGTGCGGATCCGCGGGGTGTCGTGCGAGCCGAGCATGTTCCACTGCCGCGCGGTCACGCGCCACGGGACCGCCGCGGAGAACTCGCGGAACTGGGCGACCATGTCGCGGCCCGAACGACGCGGGACGCGGACGGGCAGGCCGAGGAAGCCCTCGGTGTGTGCGTCGTCGACGAGCCACGTCCACAGCGGCCGGGTGAAGGCCGCGTAGTTCATGTTCGCCTGCCACCCGTCCCCGGTGAGGTCGCCGGTCGCGTCGTGGAAGTGCTCCGAGACGAGCGCCCCCTCGGGGTTCATCTCCCGGACCGTCGCCCGCACCCGCCGTGCGACGTCGTGGTTGACGTCGTCACCGCGGTACCGACCCGTCATGTTCGCGACGTCGACGCGCCAGCCGTCGAGCGAGTACGGCGGCGCCATCCATCGGCCGACGACGGAGTCCGGACCGTCCGTGAGTCGCTCCGCGAGCTCGGGGGCGAGGTGGTTGAGCTTGGGCAGGGACGGCACGTCGAGCCAGGCGGCGTAGCCGAGCTCGTCGTCTGTCCAGTAGTAGTACTGCGCTTCGTGGCTGTCACGGTCAGCCTGTGCGGCGAGGAACCACTCGTGGTGCGCGCCGGTGTGGTTGGTCGTGACGTCGCCCATGATCCGCATGCCGCGCGCGTGCACCGCGGTGCTCAGGCTCGCGAGCGCGTCGTCGCCGCCGAGGAGCGGGTCGATCTGCTCGAAGGTCGACGCGTCGTACCGATGGTTCGACCAGGCCGGGAACACCGGTGTGAGGTAGAGGGTGTCGACGCCAAGGTCGGCGAGGTGGTCGAGGTGCGCCTCGACCCCGGGGAGGTCGCCGCCGTAGAGCTCCTTGCCGGTGAGCGGGCCGTTGCGGACGGGAACAGTGCCCCAGGCGCGCGGCACCGCCCACTCGGGCAGGTCGCCCGACGGTGGCTCCGTCCCGCCGTCCGAGCGCGCGAAGCGATCGGGGAACACCTGGTAGACGACCGTCCGCACCATCCACGCCGGCGCGCCCTCGTGCACGGTGATGCGGAAGTCGGCTGTGTCTGGGACGTCGCGGGTGTGCACCCCTTCGCCGTTGAGCCAGACGTGCTCGAGCGGGGCGTCGGGGTCGGCGAGGAGGAATCGATACCGCGTGACCGGGTTGTGGATCGTGAGGTCGGCGACGTACCAGCGGTCCGTCGCGTCCTCCCGGTCGAGGCGCGTGGGCAGGATCTTCGGCTCGGCGTCCTTGACGGTGCGGACCCACACCTGCGACCAGCGCGAGCTGCGCGGGACCCGCACCCGGACCTGGACGACCTCGCCCAGGTCCGGGACGTGCTGCGGTGCGTAGAGCGCAGAGCCGTCATGGTGCGGCTCGTCGAGCAGGTGGTGCGCGCCCTTCATCCCTTGACCGAGCCCGCGGTGAGCCCCGAGACGATGAAGCGCTGGAGGAACTGGAAGAGCAGGACGACAGGGATCGCGGCGAGCACGGCCCCGGCGGCGAACACCCCCCAGTTCTGCGCGTGCTGGTCGTTGATGAAGCCGTAGAGGCCGACCGCGAGGGTCTGGTTCTTCGGCGTGGTGAGCAGCACCGAGGCGATGAGGAAGTCGTTGAAGGTCGCGATGAAGGACAGCAGTGCGACGACCGCGAGGATCGGCGCGGTGAGGCGAAGGATCATCGTGAAGAAGATCTGCGAGTGCGTCGCACCGTCGATCATCGCGGCCTCGTCGAGCTCCTTGGGGACGGTGTTGAAGAACCCGTACATGAGGTACGTGTTCACCCCGAGCGCCCCGCCGAGGTAGACCATGATGAGGCCGAGCTGGGTGTCGCGGCCGATCGCCGGGAAGACCTGCTCGAGCGAGAGCAGGAGGAGGAAGATCGCGACGTAGGCGAGCAGCTGCGGGAACATCTGGATGAGCAGCAGCGAGAGCAGGCCCGCCCGACGCCCCCGGAACCGGAAGCGGGAGAAGGCGTAGGCCGCAGCCGCCCCGAGCAGGACGGTGCCGATCGCGGTCGCCACGGCGATGACCATCGAGTTGACGAACCAGTTCCCGAACGGGTGGAGCGGGCTGTCGAAGAGCTGCTCGTAGTTCGTGCCCGTCACCGAGGAGAAGAGCCTGTTCGCCGCTTGGAGGGAGCCGACGGCGGACAGCGACGCCGAGACGATGTAGACGATCGGGAACGCGGCGAAGACGACCGCGACGACCCCGACGAGGTGCCGCCAGCCGAGCTCGCGCATCCACCGAGGGCTGAACAGTGCCGGGCGCCCGTCGAGGAAGCGGTACTCCTGCTCGACGCGTGAGGTGTCTGTGGTGGTAGCCATGTCAGTTCAGGTCCTCCAGCGCCTTGGTCTTGCGGAACGTCGCGGCCGAGATCGACGCGACGATCAGGAAGATGAGGATCGAGATCGCCGAGGCGAGGCCGTACTGCCGGTTGATGCCCTCGAAGGCGATGCGGTAGACGAATGAGATGAGGATGTCGGTGTGGCCGACGTCGACCGAGGCGCCGTCGATGTCCGGCCCACCCCCGGTGAGCAGGTAGATCGTGTTGAAGTTGTTGAAGTTGAAGGCGAACGAGGAGATGAGCAGCGGCGCCGTCGAGACGAGCAGGAGCGGCATCGTGATCGAGCGGAAGATGCGCCGGCTCGTCGCGCCGTCCATCTTCGCCGCCTCGATCGTGTCGCCCGGGATGGACTGCAGCGCACCCGTCGTCACGAGGAACATGTAGGGGAACCCGAGCCACAGGTTGACGAAGATGACGACGAGCTTCGCGAGCCACGGGTCGCCGAGCCAGTCGATCGACGCCCCGCCGAGCAGCACCTTGTTGATGAAGCCGAAGGTCTCGTTGAACATCCCCGACCAGATGATGGCGGAGAGGAACGCGGGGAACGCGTACGGGAGGATGAGCAGCGACCGGTAGACCCGCTGACCGCGCATGCGTGGGTGGTTGAGCGAGATCGCGAGGAGCAGGCCGAGCGCGAAGGTGAGCCCGACCGAGACGATCGCGAAGACGAAGGTCCAGATGAACACCGTGACGAACGGTCCGCGCAGGCCCTCGTGCGTGACGACGTCGGTGAAGTTGGAGAAGCCGACGTGGACCTTCCAGCCCGGTTCGATCTTCTTGCCCGTGAGGTCGGAGACGAAGTTCCCGCGCGACGCGTCGGCGGTGAAGGTCTCGCCCTCGAGACCTGTGAGGACGCCCGTGTCTTCGTCGTAGACGAAGGCGGAGCGGTACACGAGCCCGGTCGAGCCGTTCTGGGTGCGCAGCGAGCCGTCGTTGGGGTCGTCCGAGAACGGCACCCGCAGGTCGAAGACCGCGCTCTGGTTGGCGAGCAGCTCCTGGGTGGTCACGACGTCGAAGCCGGGGACCTCCGTCACGCGGTCGCCCGAGACGGTGACGTCGTCGCGCGCCTCGAGCGGGTCCTCGGCGGTGCCGACGAGGGCGGTCCCGTCGGCGTCGACGACCGCGAAGGCGAACTCGTCGCCGTCCCGGAGCACGGTGAGCGGCAGGCTCGCGGAGTCCGCGACGCGCCGCTCGTTCTGCGCGAGGATCGCCGTGACGGCGTCCTCCTTCGTCGAGTTGTGCCCGTCGCCCCAGTTGGTGAACGCGGTGAACCCCGTGTAGCCGACGACGAAGATCTGGTAGACGAACAAGAAGAGCAGACCCGGCAGCAGGTAGCGCATCGGCACGAGCCGCCGCGTCGGGAGGAAGTAGACGAGGTTGACCGCGACGAGGGCGACGACGAGGAAGCTGACGATCCCCCACGACTCGACGGCTGCGGCCGCAAGGACGCCGTAGACGCCCAGCGCGTCGACGAGGCCGACGAGGACGGCCTTGGCCGCCCACCCGAGGCTCAACGGCCCACGGGCGTGCGACGTGCGTGTGGCGCGAGCGACTGCGGCGGAGTCGTCACGGGGGTGCGAGGGCGAGGGCATCACGGCTCCATCGGCGCGGGCCCCTGGCCGAGCCAGGGTGCGGAAAGGTCTGTCGCCCGCCGCCCCGGTGAGACCGGGGCGGCGGTGTCGTGCAGTGCCCGTCCGGGGCCGGCCGTAGACGTCCGGCCCCGGACGGGCATCAGGTCACTCGGAATCGGCGATGGCCTTCTCGATGTCTGCGGCCATCTTCGACCACACCTCGCGGGGGTCGCCCTTCTTCTCGATGATCTTGAACTCCGACACGCCCCACACGCCCCACACGGCGCCCATCGCGGAGATCGCCGGCTGGATCTGTCCGTTGGCGCCGGCGAGGCCGAAGCCGCCGATGACCGGGTCGGACTCGGCCTTGGTGAGCGAGGCCTGGAGAGCCGGTGCACGCTTGCCGACCTCGAACAGCGTCGTCTGGGCCTCCTCGGTCGCGAGGAACTCGAGGAACTTCTGGGCGATGATCTTGTTCTCCGAGTAGGAGTTCACGACGAAGCCCTGGACGCCGACGAACGGCGCGGACGGCTGGCCACCGGCGCTCGGGATCTCCGAGACCGCGTAGGTGATGCCCGCCTTGTCGAAGTCGGGCAGGTACCACGAGCCGGTGATCATGAACGGCGCCTCGCCCCTGGCGAAGATGTCCCGCGCCATGTCGCCGTTGATGTCCTTGTTGATGACCTTGCGCTCACCGAGCGTCGCGAGGTAGTCGGCGAACTTGAGGCCCGCCTCGTCTCCGATCGTCAGCTTGGACGGGTCGTAGTTGCCGTCCTCGTCGAGGCCGAAGATCGTCGAGCCGAAGGAGGACTGGATCGCGTAGGTGTGCCACGGGTCGGCCTCGCCGACGGTCCCGCCTGCCTGCAGGAGGACGGGGTACTTGGCCTTGCCCTCGCCGACGAGCTTCTCGCCGGTCTCGATGAGCTCGTCGAACGTGCCTTCGGGGGCGTCGGGGACGAGCTTGGTGTTCCGGACGAGGCCGACGTTCTCGAAGGTGTACGGCACGCCGTAGAGCTGGCCGTCGACCGACATGCCCTGGATCGTGACGGGGACGAAGCCGGTCTCGGCGCCGCCCAGGTCGACGGGCTCGAGCACGCCGTTCTGGACCATCGTGCCCAGCCAGTCGTTCGCGACGACCGACACGTCCGGGCCCGCGCCCGTGGGCGCCTGGGCGATGAACTCGTCCTTGAGGCCCTCGAAGTCCTTCTGGGCGAACTCGAAGGTCGTGCCGTAGGCCGTGGTGAAGCGCTCGGCTGCGGCCTTGACCGCGGGGCCGCGGGTGTCGTCGACCCACATGGTGAGAGTGCCGCCGAGCTGCT
>JAFABT010000133.1 GCA_023425905.1 Actinomycetes bacterium
CGGCGCGACCGGGTGCGGCGGGACGGGACCGGAGCCCGGGTCCTCGACGTCCGCGCCGTAGCGGCGCGCGACCTGAGCGAGGTTCTCGACGCCGACGACCTCTGCCCCCGGCACGAGCGACGCCTCCGCGCGGTTCGCCTCGGCGACGACGACGCGCGTCCTGCCCGCACGCACGGCGCAGGCGACAGCGGGCAGCACGCCGCGCACGGGCCGCACCGTGCCGTCGAGCCCGAGCTCCCCGAGGTGGACGACGCCCGAGGGGTCGCTCTCGAGGACTCCCGCACCGTGCAGCGTCGCGACCGCGATCGCGAGGTCGAAGGCCGATCCCGACTTCGGCAGCGTCGCGGGCGAGAGGTTGACGGTGATCTTGCGGTGGGGCCACGGGATCCCGCTCGAGGAGACCGCGGCGCGTACCCGATCACGCGACTCACCGAGGGAGGCGTCCGGGAGTCCCACGAGGGTGAATCCGGGCACTGACGCGGCGATGTGCGCCTCGACCTCGACGAGGTGCCCCACCATCCCGACCAGCGCGACCGCGCCCGCTCGTCCGAGGCTCATGCCTGGACCCCGACGAGGTGCTCGATCGTCGGCGCGCCCGAGGACCGGAGCACGACCGCGACGACGTCGACGCGGAGGGAGCGCGGCCGCACGTCGTGGGCGTCGAGCCACTCCGCGGCAAGGCGGCCCAGCCGGTTCAGCTTCGCGCGGGTCACCGCCTCTGCAGGATGCCCGTACCCCAGGCCGCGGCGCGTCTTCACCTCGATGACGACGAGATCCACGCCTTCAAGGGCGACGATGTCGAGCTCGCCCTGCCGTCCGCGCCAGTTCCGGTCGAGCACCGTCCAGCCGCGCTCCTCGAGATACGAGACCGTGACCTTCTCCCCATACCGCCCGACGGCGTCTTTCGCCAGCATGCGACCACCTCCGCGACCACAGTCGCTCAGCGGATGGTCGCCGCGGTGGGCAGCCGGCCCGTGCTGTGGACGAGGAGATCCCGACGGGCCTGTGGACGTCCGAGCGGACGCCTGGCACCGTCAGCCGCGGAAGCCCGAGTTCCCGCTCAGGTCGAGCTCCGGCTTTGCGAGCTCCTCGACGTTGACGTCCTTGAACGTGACGACGCGGACGTTCTTGACGAAGCGCGCTGAGCGGTACACGTCCCACACCCAGGCGTCAGCGAGCGTGAGCTCGAAGTAGACCTCACCCGCCGCCGACCGCACCTGAAGGTCGACCGAGTTCGCAAGGTAGAACCGGCGCTCGGTCTCCACGACGTAGGAGAACAGTCCGACGACGTCCCGGTACTCGCGATAGAGCGCGAGCTCCATGTCGGTCTCGTAGTTCTCAAGGTCCTCAGCACTCACGCGCCCATCATCCCCCATCCTGGCGGGGCAGGTTCCACGACCGGCGGTGCTGGACCGACGGGCCGTGCCGTCGCAGCGCCGCGACGTGATCGGCCGACCCATAGCCCTTGTTGCCAGCCCAGCCGTACTCGGGGTGCAGCCCCGCCAGGGAGACCATGTGCGCGTCCCGCTCGCACTTCGCGAGAATGCTCGCGGCCGCCACCGACGAGCACACCTGATCCGCCTTGACCCTGAGGTGGACCGCGCACGAGACGCCCTGCACCACGTCTGCGACGTCGAGCAGGTCCGGGCCCGGATCCGTGAGCCAGTCGTGAGAGCCGTCGAGCACGACGGCGTCGACCGGCCCGCACACGGCCGTGACGCTCGCGAGCGCGCGTGTCCCGGCGAGCCGCAACGCCCCGACGATGCCCCGGGAGTCGATCTCCTCGGGGCTCGCGTGACCGACCGCGCGTGCCACGCCCCAGCGGCGCACCCGCGGCAGCAGCTCGTCGCGTCGCGCAGCCGACAGCAGCTTGGAGTCGGCGACGCCCGGCGGGCACGACCGCGTCGCGGCATCCACGACGACCACTCCGACGCTCACAGGCCCAGCGAGCGCGCCGCGACCGACCTCGTCCATGCCTGCAACCAGGAGCGCGCCGGCTCCGAGCAACGCGCGCTCGTGCCGGAGCGTCGGGGCGGGCCGCGGTCCGCGGGGCCGGGCAGGCCGCGACGCGACCACCTCGCCGACCGGGACGTCGAGCAGCTCGGTCACGAGCCGTTCTCCGGCACCGCCCGCTCCGAACCCGGACCCTCGACCTCGGAGAAGACCGCGCCCGGGTTGCGCATGATCGTGAACCGGTCGAGCGGCCACATCCGCACCTGCGCGATGCCGACGACGTTGCGCAGCGGAACCGCCCCGCCACCGGGCTCACCGGTGTGGAAGCGCGAGTCGGCGGAGTCCTGGCGGTTGTCGCCCATGACCCACACGTACCCGTCAGGGACGACCGCCGTGAAGGGCACCTCGCTCGGGACGGATCCCGACTTGAGGTACGGCTCCTCGAGCGGCACGCCGTTCACCGACAACCGACCCTCGTCGTCACAGCACGACACGGTGTCGCCGCCGACCCCGATGACGCGCTTGATGAGGTGCTCTCCCGCATCGGCGGGGAGCAGTCCGGTAAACGTGAGCAGGTTCGTCATGAACCGCCCCGGGCCGTCCGTGCGCTTCTCCCGGGTGGGCGGCAGCCAGCCCCCGGGGTCCTTGAAGACGACGACGTCGCCGCGGTGCACCTCGAACAGCGCAGGTGCGAGCTTGGACACGAGGACGCGGTCGTCGACCTGGAGCGTGTCCTCCATCGACGAGCTCGGGATGAAGAACGCCTGGACGAGGAAGGTCTTGATGAGCAGCGACAGTGCGAGCGCGCTCACGACGATGACGGCGAGCTCCCGCAGCGCGGACAGCGCCCGCCGGCCCGGGCTCCGCCGTCGAGCCACGGGAACCGTGACCCCACCCGCCTCGGCTGCGTCCGCCTCGACCGCGAGAGTCTCAGGCTGCGTCGTCGCCTGGTCCGGTCCGTCCTGGGAGAGGGGGGCGTGCGGGTCCTCGGCGTCGGCGCTCACCCCGGTACTGTGCCACTCCCGTGAGCCGCACGCCTAACGGCCCGCGGTTCGGCGCGCCCGGCTCACCGGGTGCCGACCCAGCACCGCCGTTGCGGCCCGGAACGCCGACGGGCGGCCACCGGAGAACCGGCGACCGCCCGTCGAGGCGCTGCAAGGAGTCGGCGTCAGCCCTTCTTGGCCGGGACGAACTCGCGCTTCTCCTTGATCTTCGCCTTCTTGCCGCGGAGGTTGCGGAGGTAGTAGAGCTTCGCGCGACGCACGTCACCGCGCACCGCGACCTCGATCGAGTCGATCGTGGGTGCGTGCAGCGGGAAGGTGCGCTCGACGCCGACGCCGAACGAGACCTTGCGGACCGTGAACGTCTCGCGGACGCCCTCACCCTGACGCGCGATGACGACGCCCTGGAACAGCTGGACACGGGAGCGGTTGCCCTCGACGACCTTGACGTTGACCTTGAGGGTGTCGCCGGGACGGAAGTCGGGGATGTCAGAGCGCAGGGAGGCTGCGTCGACAGAGTCGAGCGTGTGCATGGTGTCTCCTCGTCCTGCCGACGGGTCAGGAGCGATGTCGTGGCGCGGGCCCCCAGGCACGCGCCGAGCTGTCGTGGATCGGTGCGTCCCTCGCGTGGGTCCGAAGACCTGCCACGAGGCGGCGCATGAGCTCTCCCCCGCGGCAGAGGCTCGGCGCGCACCAACGATCAATCTTGCCACATCGCGACCCGCACCCGAAACGGCCCGACTGAGCGGGCTACTCCCGCACGAGCCTGCCGCCGTGGACAGCCCACCCGAGCTCCGCGAGCAGGGCCACGTCAGCCCGGTCGAGCGTGGCCACGTCGAGCGCCTCGATCATGTCGGGGCGCCGGGCATCGGTGCGGCGCAGCGCCTCGTCGCGCCGCCAGCGACTGATCTTGCCGTGATGCCCCGAGAGGAGGACCTCGGGGACGGAGAGTTCCGCCCACGTCGGCGGCTTCGTGTAGACGGGGTACTCAAGGAGTCCCGCCTCGCCGTGCGACTCCTCGACGAGCGACGCAGGGTTGCCGACGACACCGGGGACGAGCCTGCCGACCGCCTCGACAAGGACGAGCGCAGCGACCTCTCCCCCGTTGAGGACATAGTCACCGATCGACACCTCGCTCACCGTGACGTCGGCCCGCGACCGGTAGTGCTCGGCGACGCGGGCGTCGATGCCCTCGTACCGCCCGCACGCCACGACGAGGTGTGGCTCCGCAGCGAGCTCCTCGGCCGTGCGCTGGGTGAACGGCGCACCGGACGGGGTCGGGAGAATGAGGTGCCCACCGTCGCCGAGCACGTCGTCCAGCGCACGGGCCCACACGTCGGGGCGCATCACCATGCCGGCCCCGCCGCCGAAGGGCGTGTCGTCGACCGTCCGGTGACGGTCGTCCGTCCAGTCGCGCAGGTCGTGCACCCGCACGTCGAGCAGCCCCGCGGCCCGTGCCTTGCCGACGAGGGAGAGCCCGAGCGGCGCGAGGTACTCGGGGAAGATCGAGACGACGTCGACGCGCACCTCAGGACTCCTCGGGCGAGCTCGAGTCCCGGATCCCGGTCTCCTCGCTCACGACGAGGTTCGCCGCGTCCGAGGCGAGCAGTCCGCCAGGGGGGTCGAGGACGACCCGCCCGCCAGCGACGTCGACGACCGGGACGATCGCGCGGACGAAGGGGACGAGGGTGCGGGCGCCGTCCTCCTCGCGGAGCACGAGGACGTCCTGGGCCGGCAGGTGCTCGAGCCCGAGGATCGTGCCGAGCACCCGCCCGTCGACGTGCTCGGCCCGCAGGCCCGCGAGCTCGTGCGGGTACCAGGCGTCCTCGTCGCCGTCCTCGTCCTCCTCTGCGACGAGCGTGACCCCGCGCAGCGCCTCGGCGGCCGTGCGGTCCTGCGCCTCGGCGAACGTGACATACCACCGCCCCTGCTGCTCACGGGTCCGTACGACCGTGAGCGGGCCCGCCTCGGCCGGTTCGGTGACGATGACCCCGCCGACCGCCAGGCGCCGCTCCGGCTGGTCGGTGCGCAGGTCGAGCGCGACCTCTCCCCGCAGACCGTGGGCGCGGCCGATCTTTGCGACGACGAGCTGCATGGCGGGCTCCTGAGGTGACGGTCCGTGGATGAGGTGGGACGAGCGTGGCCCGGACCCCGCGAAGGGGGTCCGGGCCACGGACGATCTGTGCGACGCGCTCAGCGGCGATCGACGTCGACGACGTCGATCCGCACCGGGGCGGACCCGGCGAGCGCAGAGACGACGGTGCGCAGCGCACGCGCCGTCCGCCCCGAGCGGCCGATGACGCGGCCGAGGTCGTCGGGGTGGACCCGGACCTCGAGCAGGTCACCACGGCGCAACGTGCGCGAGTCGACCTGGACGTCGTCCGGGTGGTCGACGATTCCGCGCACGAGGTGCTCGAGGGCGTCGGCGAGCATCAGGCCTGCTCCTCGCCCGACTCCTCAGCGGCCTCGTCGGCGGCGGGGGCGTCCTCGGCGACGGGCTCGGCGGCCTTCTTCTCGGCGGCCTTGGACTTCGCGAGCTCCGCGTCCGCAGCGGCCTTCGCGATCGCGTCGGCGGCCGAGGTGGACTCGCCGCCCTTGACGCGCAGCGTGCCCTCGGCGCCCGGAAGGCCCTTGAACTTCTGCCAGTCACCGGTGACCTTGAGCAGCGCGAGGACCTGCTCGGTCGGCTGAGCGCCGACCGAGAGCCAGTGCTGCGCACGCTCGGAGGTGATCTCGATGAGCGAGGGCTCCTCGGTGGGGTGGTACTTGCCGATCTCCTCGATCACGCGCCCGTCGCGCTTGGTGCGCGAGTCGGCGACGACGATGCGGTAGTACGGCGAACGGATCTTGCCGAAGCGCTTGAGACGAATCTTGGTGGCCACGTGGTGGTCTCTCCTGTGCATGCTCGTGGTGTGACCGCGCGTGCCACCCCGTGGGGTTGGGGGGTCGGTTGGTCGAAGGACACGACGTCGCGCGGGTAGAGGGGCCGTGCGGGCCGGGTACAGCGGACCATTGTGCCAGAAACTCAGCGCCCCGGCGTCACCCGTCGACCGCGAAGCACGACGGCCTCCGGCGCCGCGAGGACGCGCACGTCCGCGCGCGGGTCGGACGGGTAGACGACGAGATCGGCCGAGGTGCCCTCGTCGAGACCGTCGACCCCGAGGAAGTCACGCGCACGCCACGAAGCGATCGCGAGCACGTCGGCAGCGCTCAACCCGGCTCGGGTGAGCTCGAGGCACTCGGCTGCGATCTGCCCGTGGCCGATCGTGCCGCCCGCGTCCGTCCCGACGAGCAACCTCACCCCGGCATCCGCAAGGTTGCGCACGTGCTCGTGGCGCCGGGCGTGCATCCGCCGCATCCGTGCCGCGTAGACCGGGTAGCGCGCGTCGGCCTGCGCGGCGATGTCCTCGAACCGTGCGACCTGGAGGAGGGTCGCCGTCACCGGGATCCCCCGGCGGGCGACCTCGTCGATGTGCTCGGGGCGCAGGCCCGTCCCGTGCTCGAGGCAGTCGACGCCCGCGGCGAGCAGACCGTCCGCCGCCTCGGTCGCGAAGGTGTGCGCGGTGACCCGCGCACCCGCCCGGTGGGCGACCGCGACCGCCTCGGCGAGGATGTCGTCCGGCCACAGCGGACGCAGGTCTCCCGCCGCGTCAAGGTCGCGGTCGATCCAGTCCGCGACGACCTTCACCCAGCCGTCGCCTCGCCCGGCCTCCTCACCGACGGCACGAGGCAGGTCCGTGACCGCCGCGAGCTCACGCCCGTAGTGGCGCAGGTACCGCTTGGGCCGGGCAAGGTGGCGCCCGGCGCGCAGCAGGCGAGGCGCCCCGGCGTCGTCGTCGAGCCATCGGGTGTCCACGGGCGACCCGGCGTCCCGCACGAGGAGCACGCCCGCGTCACGATCAGCCACCGCTTGCGCACGTGCCACCTCGCGGTCGACCCCACCCTGCGCGTCGAGCCCGATGTGGCAGTGGACGTCGACGAGGCCCGGAACGACCCACCCGTCGACGCGCTCCGTCGCCACGGGCACGGTGGCGACCGGCCGCTCGAAGGTGATCCGGTCGCCGATCACCCACGCCTCTGGCCGCACGTCGTCGTCACCGACGATGACCGGCCCTGTGAGATGGAGTACTTCGCCCGTCACGACGCCCCCTCCGCTCCGAGCCGCGTCAGCCGCCGAGCAGCTTGCGCAGCTGGTCGAGGTCGGGCGCCTGCTCGGCCGAGGCGCCCGGCTTGCCGAGGCCGAACGCCGAACCGCCCGCGGCCGGGGCGACCGCCTGCCCGGCGGCCTTGAGCGCGGCGAGCCGCTCCTGCTCGGCACGCTTCGCCGGGTTGCCGGACTTCGCCTTGCGTCCCTTGGGCTGCGGGGCCTGACGCGCACGCCCCCGCTTGCCGCTGCCCGGGAGGTTGCCCATGCCGGGCAGGGACATGCCGCCGCCGCGCGCCATCTGACGCATCATCTTCTGCGCCCCGGCGAAGCGGTCGAGCAACTGGTTGATGTCCGTCGTCGTCGTGCCCGAGCCGCGCGCGATGCGGGCGCGACGGGAGCCGTTGATGATCTTCGGGTTAGCCCGCTCGAGCGGTGTCATCGAGCGGATGATCGCCTCGACGCGGTCGACCTCGCGCTCGTCGAAGTTCTCGAGCGCCTCGCGCATCTGGCCCATGCCCGGGAGCATCCCGAGCATCTTCTTCATCGACCCCATCTGCCGCATCTGCTGCATCTGGACGAGGAAGTCGTCGAGCGTGAAGTCCTCGCCCTTCGAGAGCTTGTCGGCCATCTTCGCGGCCTCGGCCGCGTCGAACGACTTCTCAGCCTGCTCGATGAGGGTGAGCACGTCACCCATGTCGAGGATGCGGGAGGCCATGCGATCCGGGTGGAACGGCTCGAAGTCGGTGAGCTTCTCACCCGTCGACGCGAACAGGATGGGCCGACCCGTCACGCTCGCGACCGAGAGCGCCGCGCCGCCACGCGCGTCGCCGTCGAGCTTCGACAGCACGACGCCGGTGAACCCGACGCCGTCGGCAAAGGCCTGCGCCGTCGCGACCGCGTCCTGACCGATCATCGCGTCGATGACGAAGAGGATCTCGTCCGGGTCGACGGCGTCGCGGATGTCTGCGGCCTGCTGCATGAGCTCGGCGTCGACACCGAGACGCCCGGCCGTGTCGACGAGGACGACGTCGTGGAGCTTGTCCTTCGCGTACTGCACACCGCCGCGAGCGACGGCCACGGGGTCCCCGACCGAGACGCCAGACTGACCCTCGGCGCCCTGGTTGCCGGGTGAGGGTGCGTACACCGGGACGCCCGCCCGCTCGGCCATGATCGCGAGCTGGCTCACGGCGTTGGGGCGCTGGAGGTCCGCGGCGACGAGGAGCGGGGTGTGCCCCTGCTCACGCAGGTGGAGCGCGAGCTTGCCTGCGAGCGTCGTCTTGCCCGCGCCCTGGAGGCCCGCGAGGAGCACGACCGTCGGGGGGTTCTTCGCGAGCGTCAGACCCCGCGAGACCCCTCCGAGGATCGCGACGAGCTCCTCGTTGACGATCTTCACGACCTGCTGCGCCGGGTTGAGCGCTCCAGAGACCTCCTGCGACAGCGCGCGCTCCCGGACCGTGCCGGCGAACTCACGGACGACCGGCACCGCGACGTCGGCGTCGAGCAGCGCCCGGCGGATCTCCCTCACGGTCGCGTCGATGTCGGCCTCGGAGAGCCGGCCCTTCGTGCGCAGGTGCTTGAAGGTCGACGTGAGCCGGTCGGAGAGCGTGGCGAACAAGAGCGATACCTCACGGTGGGGTCGGCGGTGCGGGATGCACGATTCGGGACGCGGCGTGCAGGATGCGATGCGCGGGACGGCCGGTGCGGTCCCCGGGGCCCAGCCTACCGAGCGCCGTCGGCGCCGAGCGCCGCCCGTGCACGCCGCACGAGGTCGTCGTGCAGCCTCGCCCGCCAGGGGGTCCAGCCCGTGGGCCCGAGCGAGGACGAATCGGCCTCGGTGAGCGCGCGCAGCAGATCCAGGAGGTCCGCACGGTGGTCGACGGCGTCGAGCAGTTCCGCGACCGTCGCAGGATCGTCCGGGTCTCCCGTGGTCGCGATCCGCGCGAGGGTGAGATGGTGCCGGACGAGCCGCACCCCGTCCTCGACGTCCGCCTCCGCAAGCCCCATCCGGACGAGAGCAGGACGAACGATCCGGGCCCCCTCCTCGCTGTGGTCGGTCGCACCTGGCCGCTTGCCGATGTCATGAAGCAGCGCGGCAACCGAGAGCAGGTCGGGCCGGCTCACCGTCCGACGCAAGGACGCGGCCTGGGCGGCGACCTCGACGAGGTGCCGGTCGACCGTGTGCCGGTGGACAGCCGCACGCTGCGGCCGGTTGCGCACCGCCTCCCACTCGGGGATCCACCGCGTCACGACGCCCGCGAGGTCGAGCGCCTCCCACACCGGCACCTGGGCGTGCCCGGTCGCGAGCAGCGCGAAGAACGCCGCACGGGCCGGCGTCGGCCAGGGCTCGGGCAATGGAGCCGCATGGACGAGCGAGTGCACCGTGACCGGCGAGAGCACGAGCCCGCTGCGCGCCGCGGTCGCCGCTGCCCGCAGCGCGAGCACCGGGTCCTGCTGCGGCCGGCTGCCGCTGCCGAGCAGCAGCTCCCCGTCGTGCTCGACGAGCCCCTCCCCCACGGACCGCAGGCGTGGACCGCGCCTCCTGCCCCGGACGACGACGGGGCGCTTCGTCGCCGCCATCGCCTGCCGGGCGTTGCGCACCGTCGTGTCGAAGGCGTAGGAGATCGTCCGCGCCGACTGGGCAAGTGCGGCGAGCAGCTCGTCGGCGTCCTGCGCGCCCGTGCGCGCCGCGACCTCGTCCGCGTCCGCGAGCAGCAGCCGGTTCGTGTGCCGACGCGTCGTCACGTGGAGCGCGTCACGGACGTCGAGCAGGTGGCCGTAGGCCGCGTCGACCTCCCCGTGCGGCCGGTCGACGATCCACGTGGCCGCGAGCGCCGCGAGGACGACCGCGTCGCGCAGCCCGCCGCGCGCCTCCTTGAGGTCGGGCTCGACGAGATAGGCGAGCTCACCGCTGCGCGCAGCGCGCGACCGCGCCGAGGAGACAAGTTCCGGCAGCCGACGCCGTGCCGCCTCGCGCCAGTCCCCCAGGACCGTCGTCCGGGCCCGCGACGTGATGGCCTCGTCGCCCGCGACGTGCCGCAGATCGATGAGGCCTACGGCCGCGGCGAGGTCCTTCGTCGCAATCGTGCGGCACTGCGCGAGGGTGCGCACCGCGTGGTCGAGCTCGATCCCCGCGTCCCAGATCGGGTACCAGAGACGGGCCGCGAGAGCGGCGACCTGCTCGGGACGCAGCGTGCGCCCGTCGTGGAGGAGGACGAGGTCGAGGTCGCCGGCCGGGCTCGCGTCGCCGCGCCCGACGCTGCCGACGACGCCGAGCGCCACGCCGTCGTGGATGCCGAGCGACGTCGCCGCGTCGGTCCACAGATCGGCGAGGCGGGTGACGACGAGGTCGCCCACCGCACGTCGACGGTCGACCCCGGACATCCCGAGGCGAAGAAGGTGATCGGCGAGGTCGAGCCGGGAACCGCCGGGGGGGCCCCCCCCCCCCCCCCCGGGGGGGGGCCCCCC
>JAFABT010000198.1 GCA_023425905.1 Actinomycetes bacterium
GCCCCGCGGTGCGGGCCGCGTCGGCTGACGTCGTCCAGCATCGCGCGGGGATCCGCCGCCCCGACGGACGCTGGCTCGTCACGGTCCCCGCGGTGGCTGGCGCGACGCTCCGCAGCATCCACCGGACCGACCTGCACGCCGAGCTGCTCGACGCGCTCCGCGACACGGCTGGCCCTGAGGCCCTGCGGGTCGGCAGCACCGCGCGCGTCGCACCCGACGGGCGCTCGGTCGCGGCGTCCGACGACGTGGCGACCGAACCGGACCTCATCGTCGCGGCCGATGGGCTGCGAAGCCCGGCACGCGCGCAGCTCTGCCTCGATCCCGGGCTCACCTACGCCGGCTACACGGTGTGGCGCGGCATCACAGGTCGCGGTCTCGACGTCGCGGGCGAGGCCGGCGAGACCTGGGGAAGAGGGCAACGCTTCGGCGTCGTCCCGCTGGGCGCGGGCCGCGTCTACTGGTTCGCGACGCAGACCGCCCCAGAGAACGCGGACCTCGGGCCCTCGGACGAGGCCGTCGTCGCACGGTTCGGCGGGTGGCACCGCGTCGTTGGCGAGTGCGTCGCGGCGACGGAGCCTGCGGCCGTGCTGCGCCATGACATCCACGTCCTCGCGCACCCGCTGCCGACCTTCGTGCAGGGGCGGACCGCGCTGCTCGGCGACGCGGCGCACCCGATGACGCCGGACCTCGGTCAGGGCGCGAGTCAGGCGCTCGAGGATGCGGCAACGCTCGTCGCCCTCGTCGGTGACGGCGACGCGCGCCAGGCCCAGGAGGCGCTCACGCGCTACGACGCGCTGCGTCGGCGCCGGACGCAGGCGATCGTCCGGCGGGCCCGCACCCTGGGGAGGGTCGGCCAGCTTGCGCATCCGGTGCTCGCCGGACTGCGAGACGCGGCGATCCGGGTCGCGCCCTCCGGGTTGCTCGCAGGTCGGGCGGCGCGGGTGCAGCGATGGGCGCCTCCGGCATCGTGACGCGGCTCGGTCGGGGATCCCGCTGAGTCGCGGGGGCAGGTCACGGGTGAGGGTCCGCCCTTGCTGGCCAGCGCGCCGATGTTTCCCGTGAAACTACCGGGTCGATCAGGCTCACCCTCGCGGCGCCGGCACGAGACCGACGCCGACGCGGTCGACCGAGATCGTGGTGGCCGTGACGATCGCCGCGCCGACGCCCGCCGAACGGTCGACGCCGAGCCACGAGCGAAAGCCGCCCGTCCCGCCGTTGTGCCACGTGAGCGTGCGCCCGGGGAAGGCCGTCGTGATCCAGCCGGCGCCGATGCGCGACCCCTGGAACGACTCGATCGGGTCGAGCGCCGCCATGCCGGGGGCAGTGCCGTCCCGCAACGCGACGAGCAGACGCGCGAGGTCGACCACCGTCATCCGCAGGCCGCCCGCCGGACCGAGGCCCTCGCCCGTCCACGGCTCCCGCGGACGTCCACGGCGCGTCGTGCCCGTGAGTGCGCCCGGACGCAGCTCGGCCACGGACGCCGGGACGTACGCGCCGTCCAGGCCCAGGGGGCCGGCGATGCGGGCGGAGACGAGCTGCGGGTAGCGCGTGCCCGCTGCCCGCGCCACCGCGTGCCCGAGAAGCTCGAAACCCGTGTTGCTGTAACGCGGCCGCGGTGAGCCGAGCTTCTCCCCACGGACCTGGCGGAGCAGCTCGTCGAGGGTGTCACCGTACGGGTTACGGCCGTGCCGGAGCAGGGCAAGCGTCCGCCGGACAGGCTGCGCGAGGCGGGGAAGGCTCGCGATGCCCGAGCGGTGCACAGCGAGCGAGGCGAGGGTCACCGCGGCTGCGGGCGATCCAGCGAGCTCCGGCAGGTGCTCCCCGAGCGTCGAGGCGGGGGTCACCTCGCCGCGCTCCAGGGCGTCGGCATAGAGCAGGCCGGTGACACCCTTGGAGATCGAGCCGATCTCGACGTCGTCGTCGAGAGCCGCGCCATGGACGGCGATGCGCGCGCCCTCGCGCTCGAGCACCACCGCGAGGAACGCGGGGTGGCGCGGCCCGAGGCGGGCCGCGACGTCGGCGGCAAGGTCGCCGTCAGGAGCGGGTGCGTCGTCCGCTCGGGTCATGCGTCACTCGTCGACAACCCGGAGTTCGCACGCATCCGGCGTCCGTCCGGCACCGCAAGGACCATGTCGACTTCTGTTCCGATGACGCCGACCCACGGCTCCCCGATCGGAGTGAAGCCTGCGCGCCGGTACGCGCCCTTGGCCCGGGCGTTGTCGGCGTGCACGCCGAGGTAGAGCTCCGCCAGGCCCTGGTCGCTGCACCACTGCGCGGCCTCCGCGATGAGTGCGTCGAGGACGCCCGCACCCCGGTGGGCCGGGCGGACATAGACGGCGACGAGGAGCGCGCGACGAGTCGTCGTCCCTCGGCCCTGACCGTCGAGGTCACCCGGCTCAAGAATCCGCACCGTGACCGTCCCAGCGACCTCGTCGAGCGTCGCTGGCGCCGAGGTCTCGTCCGCGCCGGGGAGGAGCGCAAGGAGCTGGTTGATCCGCCCCCCGCTCGCGGACCTCTCCGCCCGGTCCATCCAGAACTCGTCCGGCCGAGTTGCAGACTGTTCGAACGTCTCGAGGAACGCCATGGGGGCGGCCGGGTCACGGAGGGCCTCGAGTCTGAGGTCGCGGGCGAGCTTCCACTCGTCGGCCCGGACGCGGCGCACGATCGTCGACATGCGGCGACGGTATGCGAGAGGCGCGGGGGAGGCTAGCGGAAAGCCCGAGTGACGGCCGGGCGGGCGCCCCGGACGGTCGGTGACGGGACGGGACGGGAGCAGCCTCGCCCTAGCCGCCAGTCCGGTGACCGTCGCGGAGCTCTGCGAGGATCTGGGCGATCCGCCGCGCCCTGGCACCCTCGGACACGACAGTGAAGAACGGGTGGATGCGGGAGTAGCGGTCCTGCTTCGACAGCGCGGCGAACCGGGCAGCGAGCTCGGGTTCAGCGTCGAGCGCCGCGAGCAGGTCGGGCGGTGCCTCGGCCGTCGCCGAGCCGGGGTACGCGCGGTCCCAACGACCGTCCGCCTGCGCGCGCTCGATCTCGGCGTGGCCGCGTGGGCGCATCCGACCCTCGTCGATGAGCGTCGCCACCTTGCTCACGTTGCGCGCCGACCAGATGGACCGGGCGCGGCGAGGCGTGAAGCGCTGCTTGTAGGTCGCATCGTCGAGCCGCTTCGACTGGCCGTCGATCCAGCCGCTGCACAACGCCTCGTCGAGGGCCTGGGCGTAGGTGAGCGAGGTCGGCTCGACGGTTCCCTTCTTCGCAAGCAGCAGCCACACCCCGTCCGACGTCGACTCGTTCGCATCGAGCCACGCCCGCCAGGCGCCGACGTGAGGGACGACGAGGTCGGGGTGGGGCGGCTTGGCGCCGGCGGGCGGGGTCACGTGGCGTCAGGTCCCTCACCGGCGCGACCGTGCACCGCGGGGTGCGCGCCGGGTCCGGCGACCGTGAGGACGTCCACGTGGTGCTCGACCGTCGGGAAGGGGTCGTAGAAGT
>JAFABT010000004.1 GCA_023425905.1 Actinomycetes bacterium
ACTCTGGAGTGCTCACTCGGGCCCACCACGTTGGAGACGGCGCGCCGAAGCGTTGCCAACGCTGTTCCGGTGCTGCGCGCGACGGCCCGACCTCTGCCCGGCGCGCCGGCTCAACCGGTCAACGCGCAGAGCCTTCCTAGTGCTCCACCGTGCTCCCCGGCGAGGAAGATCGGGACTGCTGCAGGGTCGGTTGACACCGGGTGAGTGGTGATCATGCCGCAAGGGCGGCGTTCTGGGCGGTGACGGCGAGCTGAGCGGTCATCCGCTCGTCCAGGGCGTAGCCGACGATCCGGTTGCTGAACAAGTCCTTGATCGCGCAGCAGTAGAGCTTGCCCTCGGCGGTCGGGTGCTCGGTGATGTCGGTGACCCACACTCGGTCCGGCTCGGTGGTGGTGAAGTTGCGTTGGACGTGGTCGTCGTGGACCGCCGGTCCTGGCGACTTCCCAGCGCCGCGCCTGCCCTTGCGGACCGTCGCCGACCACAGTCTCTGCTGGGAGCACAACCGCCAGACCCGCCGCTCGCCGACGGCGTGACCGGCCCGCTCGAGCTCGTCGGCCAGGAACCGGTAGCCGAACTCCGGGTCGTCACCGTGGGCGTCGATCAGGGCGTTGGTCAGGTAGGCGTCCTCCAGCTCGCGCTGGCTGACCGGCTCGGCGAGCCAGGCGTAGAACGCCTGCCTCGAGTGGCCCAGCACCCCGCAGGTCAACCGCACCGGGATCCCCTCGGCGGCCAGGTCACGGACCAGCGGGTAGCTCATTTTGGGAGCGAGCCAGCAGCGAAGTAGGCGGCCGCGCGGCGCAGCGGGACCTCGCCCCACAGATGGAGTATCAACCAGACCTGCAGCAGTCCCCTATTCGGACTCTGAGCACTGCCTCCGGCCGACCGGCGAGCCCAACACGACCTTTATCAGGCCAGACCACCCACAAGCGCCGCAGTCCCGTCGTTCGGAACAGGGGTAGCGCGATCGCGGGGTTCGTCGCCGTTGTAGACGTGAAACGGCCTCTGCTGGATCGGCCCTAGTTGGCCATGTAGTTGACGCGCACGTCGTCGATCGGGATGCCGGGCAAGATCGGCGCCACTGGTGGGCCATGCTGGATGTTGACGGTCTCGTCCCCGCGCTCCAAGACGATCATCCGGTAGTTGTCGTTGGCTTTGCCGGTCTCCGGGTCGTGAACCATCCAGTCGGAAGTCTGCGTGAACCCGGCCTGGACGATCAAGTCGCGCACCCTGTACGGGTTAGTTCCGCCGTACATGAACCACTGCATTTCGGGCGCGCTGTGCATCTCGAAACCGCAGTCCGCGAGGGGCAGATCCGCCCCGGTGAGCGCCACCAGACCTGCAGGGTCGAGCGTGTCGTAGGCACCGGCACCAAGCAATTGATCGAGCGCATCACACACGACGTCGTCGCCGGGAGTCGCGGGCAAGTCAATGGCGGCGTCACCGGAGGTTGGCGCGTCGGCCGGGCCTGCTGTGTCGTCCACCTTGGGGGGCGGCGTGTCGGCAGGGAGTGGCGGCTCCGCGGTGCCAGCCACAGTGGAGGTATCGGATGCTGGTGGTGCGACGGCGTCAGAGCTGCAACCGCTGGCAAGTGCAAAAACCATCAGCACAACCAGGCTCGTCGTCGTGGGGTGCCTCACCGGATGCTCCTTGTGTGAAGGTGTAGCGCACCCAGGTGATGAGTCCAGGGGTTCTGTCGCAAGGTTAGTGGTTAGTAGCACGTCGACGCGGGACGCTTCGTACGCCGACATATTGGACTTCTTGCTCTCTCGACGCTCATCGACCGCCTTAGCGGCGCGATATCACAGTTGCTCCGACACCACTAGGCCGGACATGACTTCACTATAGGCGTCGTCGCAGGCCGTGTCGGCCAGCAGATAGCTATTGAGTTCGGCACTCTCCCGGTCGAAGACCTCACCGTAGATGATCTCTTCCGAGGGCTCGATAGGGGGCGCTGCGGGAACAATGGCAAGCGCCTTCTGGGCGTCATAGTTGCCGCTTCCCTCATCCGCGACCTCGCTCCAGAGCGCCGCAGCGTCGCCAGGTGAGAGGCTGGCGAGCTTCGCCAGAAGGGCGTCTGCCCACGTCGCGTTCCATGCCGCTTGATCAGCGTGGAACTTCATCCAGACGGGAATGGCGGTGAATCGCTCCTCGAGGGGCGTGGCGAGCGCCTCTGATGCTGCCCTGCTGTAGGAGGCGAACTTCGCCAGCCACGCCTGCGCTGCTCCCACATCCTCAGCGGAGCCCCCCACCGCCGGGGGCCGAGTCGACTCGAGCCCGCGTTCCTCGACGACCCGAATGAGCTTCTCGCACGTTGCTCGCTGCCACTGTTCTCCCGTCAGAGCGAGGTCGGTGGGTTGCTGACTGACGCTGGTCGCACCACGAGAAGGCCCGGCTGCGTCGGGCTCCGCAGAGGGGGCACACCCGGCAGCCATCACGAGGGCAGCGATCGTGATGACGCAGGCAGTTCGGCTCATAGTGGCAGAGTATCGGTCGTCTTGATGGCGGTCTACGACGACTGTCGAAGGCTGTATTCACAGCGGCGCGTCGATCGGGAACCGAGGCTGGGTCAGCCGACTGACGGTCAAGTCCCTGGACGTGGCGTAGCGCTTCGGCGTAATCAGTTGCTGCTCAGGCTGTGAGGGCCAGGGGCTGGTCTGTCTCCTTGGTTTCGGTGGTGGTGGTCATGTTCAGGCGCGCCTGGTGGAGGACGTCGCGGGCGAAACAGCGGCGTCTTCCGCCCCCTTCGTCGTGCTGCTCGGCCAGGACGGCTCGGACCAGGCGCTCGTTGGGGTTGTTGGACCAGATCTGCCGCCAGATCTCTTTCGGGAAGTCGGTAAAGGCGAGCAGGTCCGCTTGCCCCTACGTTTGCGGGTGTTGCGAATACCCACATCAAGTCAGCACGTGCCAAGTATGACTCGACCGACCTCACCGTCACCTATACTGACGAGCCCTTCTTTGAGGGTACTTCCTAGACCGTCGTGATCATTCAGATCGCTGCACTTCCGGCGGGGACCTTAGGTTTGGCGTACTGCGCTGCTGCGTCGTTGAGCCACCCGGGCGGCCAGCCGCGCTTCTGACCGACCTCGTCGGCGACGTGCCGGACTCCGCCGTCAGCCCTGCGCGTTCGATGCCCGCGACGACGCCCAGGAGCCCGTTGCATATCGGATGCGATATCAATCGGCTTGGAACGCGGGGACGCCCGCGCCGGGGACCCATCCAGACCACCCTTCCGCGAAGGAGACGGGGCGCCGAAGCTCCGTGCACTTGCCTCGCGCCAGCACGAAGGTCAACCGGCGACGACGGGAGGCCTGGGTGGCTCGGCTCGAGGCACCGGTTCGCGACGACGAGCGTAAGGACGTCGCCTCATCGCACCCGGCGCGCCGGAGGCTACACCGGGACGCTGTTGACGACGCCCGGCCCCGGAAACAGCGAACGGCACCCCGAAGGATGCCGTTGCGATCTGTGCGCCCGGAGGGACTCGAACCCCCAACCTTCTGATCCGTAGTCAGATGCTCTATCCATTGAGCTACGGGCGCCTGGCCCGAGGGCCGACGATGAGCCTACCGGCAGCGGGCCCCGGAGCCAAAACCGAGCGGGCGTGACGCGCACCACGCGGCGCCCCCGCGTCCTCTCCGCCAACCTCAGCCGACGACGAAGGCCCGGTCCATCGGGACCGGGCCTTCGTGAAGCGGAGACGGAGGGATTTGAACCCTCGAGGGGCTTACGCCCCTACCACCTTAGCAGGGTGGCGCACTAGACCGGACTATGCGACGTCTCCAAGCAGGCACAGGCTACCTGCCTCGGAGCACCAGCCGCAAAGCGCGCTCCGTGCGCCCGGCACGGCCCGGCACCGGCCCCCTCGCACGAGGCTCCACCGCGCCCCGTCAGCGCTCGAAGGCCCACGTCGGGTCGGTGAGCATCCGGGCGATCGCGAGCCCGATCGAGATGCCGATGACGACGAGCGCCGCCTGGAACCCGTGCGCGAGCGCCGTCACGGTGTCACCGTCGACTAGGTGGTAGACCGACCGATAGGCGGCGACGCCGGGGACCATGATGACGACGGCCGGGACCGAGATCGTCACCCGGGGCACCCGCAGCCGTGGCCCGAGCCACGCACCCAGCACCCCGACGACGACGCATGCGATGACCGCTGCGGCCGGCGCGAGCATGCCTGCGTCGACGAGCAGCAGGCGGCCGACGTTCGCGACCATGCCGACGCACGCGGCGCCGATCGCCATCGCCCACGGGCTGTTGAACAGCAGCGCGAAGCCGAGCACCCCGAGGAAGCTCGCGACGGCGCGCAGCACGAGCAGGACGCCCGGTGACAGGTCGAGCGGCACGACCTGGTCCGGTGACAGTCCCGCGATCGCCGAGACGCCCCACAGGGCCAGTGCGGCCGAGACGAGCAGCATGAGCGCATGGACGATCCGCGCGGCCCCGGCGGAGAAGTCGAGGCGTGCGAGGTCGAGCGCGCCCGTGACGAGCGCGAAGCCCGGGATGAGGAAGAGCACGGCCGACACGTAGCCCGCTTGGTGCTGCGCCTCGGTCACCCCCGTGGCGACGAGGCCGCTCACGAGACCGAAGTACGTGAGGCACGCGAGGGCCGCGGCGAGCATCGTCACACCGAACTGGTTGTAACCGCGGTGCAGCAGCGCCCGGCGGAGCAGCTGACCGAGCCCTGCACCAAGGAACGCCCCTGCGATCTCGACGGGGCCGCCGTTGTTGAGGAAGGCGAACGCCGCACAGGCGATCGCGGACCACAGCGCGTTCGCGATCGGCCCGTAGAGCGCACCGTGCCGCTCGATCTCGTCGATCGCGGCGTTGACGTCGTCGACCGCCACGGCCTCACCGTGCACGGCCGCCTTGCGCTCGAGATCCGTCGCAAGGATCTCGAGC
>JAFABT010000187.1 GCA_023425905.1 Actinomycetes bacterium
GATGGGCCCCGTCCCGTTCCCGCGCCGTCGTGCGCGGCGCGGGTCACGCTCCCGTAGCCCAACTGGCAGAGGCAGCCGACTTAAACTCGGCGCAGTGCAGGTTCGAACCCTGTCGGGAGCACGACGCCGTCGATGCACCGCGACAGCAGCGCGCCAGCGCGGCTGGCTCGCAGGCGAAACGAGCTCAGTCAGGCTCGGTCGCGCCCGCCGGTCCTGGTTCGAACGCGAGCAGGTCGCCAGGCTGGCAATCCAGGGCGCGGCACAGCGCGTCGAGCGTCGAGAAGCGCACGGCCTTCGCGCGGCCGGACTTGAGGACGAAGATGTTCGCGGGTGTGATCCCGACGGCCTCGGCGAGCTGGGCGACCGTCATCCCGCTGCGCGCGAGCTGGACGTCGAGGTTGACGACGATGGGCATCAGATCACCTCCGCGAGATCCTGCTCGAGCGTCGCCGCTTGCCGAAGCAACCCGCGCAGGACGACGAGCAGCAGGGTGAGGCCGGTCGAGCCGAGGATGCCGAAGCCGACCGGGAGCACGGTGCCACCGCCGAGTGCGTGCGACTGGTCGAGGACCACCCACGCAGCGATGAAGAGCACCGCCATGGCCGCGACGGCGCCGATGAGGACGTCGACGACCCTGAAGGCCGAGGCCTGGAAGATCCGTGACCCGCTCACGAGCGTGAGCAGCCGCCAGATGCACGCGAGTGCGACCTGGAAGCACACGAGGATCGCGATGCACCCGACCATGCCGGGGACTTGCAGGTGCGCGACCTCGGGCAGCTCGTCGGCGTACATCGAGGCGTAACCCGGGATGACGAACACCTGCGCGAGCACGGTGAGAACCCCCGCGAACGCGATGAGGACCTTGAGGGCGACGGCGGCTGTACGTTGCATGAAGGACTCCGAGCGTCAGCGGTGGGTTATATCGATAAACGATACCCTGGCGCAGGGGTGTCCGTCAGTCAACCCCCGCCGCGGCCTCGGCCGCCTCGATCTCGGCGAGCCACGCCCGCTTCGTCGCCCGCCACACCTCGTCGACCGCGCCGAGCCGCCAGTACCCCGAGATCGACAGTTCCTCCCGCGGCACCGCCCGCTCGGTGCGCAGGTATGCGCGCAGCAGGCGCACCGCACCCGCCTCGCCGTGGACGAAGGCGTCGATCCGCCCTTCGCGCCACGGCACGGCTCGCACCGCCGCGACGAGTGCAGCACCGGTAGCCCCGTGATCCGCGACGGGGAGCACGAGCGTGACCTGCCTTCCCGCCGCCGGGACGAGGTCGCGGGTGAGGTGGGCGACGTCGTCGGCCGTCGGCGCCTCGACGACGACGACGGCCTGTGCCCCCGCCGGGAGCTGCGCGACGCCCGCCGCGATCGCGGGCGCCGCGCTCGCGTCACCGGCGAACAGGTGCCAGTCGGCGTGCGGGTCGGGCGACCACGCGCCGCCAGGGCCGAGCACCGTGATCTCCTCGCCCGGATGCGCAGCCGCCGCCCACTGGGCGCCGAGGCCGACGAGTCCGCCCGACGACCCGCCGTGCAGGACGACGTCGACCGCGATCTCGGGATGCCCGTCGTCGCCCGTCCCGGCCGCGCGCACCGTGTACGCGCGTCGGGCCGCAGAGCCGTCGGCCACGGGCCACTCGAGCTTGACGTAGGCGTCGGCGAACGCCGACGGCGTGAACGCGGCGAGACCCGGCCCCCCGAGCGTGAGGCGGACGAACGAGGAGGACAACCGCTCAGACCGGACGACGCGGCCCAGGTGGTGCGGACGGGACGGGCGCGGGGCGACGGTCGAGGGGGCGTCGGGAGGAAGGGCCATGAGGCATCTTCTCCCGCTCGCCGCACACGGTCGCCCTCAGGGGCGCGGCGACGGCGGGCGGAGCAGGGCACCGAGCGGCGGCTCGACCGCCCACCGGGTGAGCGACCGCACGGGGCCGCTCGCGAGCCCGAGGGTGAGCACGCCCGCCGCCACGACGAGCAGCACCGTCTCGAGCGTGCTCACCTTCCCGGCGAGCACGCCCGTCTCCCGCGCCGCGAAGAGGATCGGCGCATGGAGGAGGTAGACGTACATCGACCGCACCCCGACGTGCGTCCACCACGTCGTCCGCGCAGGCATGGCGGTCACGAGGGCGATCCCGACGAGGCACGCGAGCACGAGCACAAGCGTCCGCGCACCCACGCCGACGACCGGGTCGAGGCGCATCTGCTCGAAGGTGTCCGCGTGCCGGAGCAGCCCGCGAGGCATGCTGCGCGCGAAGGCCCAGCACGCGACGCTCGCGGCCCCGACCGCGAGCGTCGCGACCAGCCGCGGACGCGGAAGCCGGTCGAGCGGGAACGCGCCGCCACGACGGCGGACCCAGTCCCGCAGCAGCAGGCCGACGACGAAGCACGGGAGCAGTCCGAGCACCCGGTCGAACGACAACGCCCCGGGCAGGGAGGGCTGCAGCGACCCGAGCATCGACAGCGCGACGGCGACGACGATCGCGGCCCAGGGACGCAGCGCCAACCAGAGCGGCACCGTGAGCCGCCAAGCGACGAGCGCGACGAGGAACCACAGCGTCCACCCCGGATCGAGCAGGTAGGACGGCTTGACCGCACCGCGCAGCGCCCACACCTCGAGGACGTGGACGACCTGGAACAGCAGGAACGGGGCCGCGACGCTCTGCAGCAGCCGCCGGGTCCGTCGCTCGGTCGGCGGCCCGGACAGCAGGCCGGCGAGCAGGACGAACGCGGGCATGTGGAAGCCGTACAACCAGGCGTAGATCGCCGCGGCGAGCCGCTCGTCGAGCAGCGCGACCGTGTGGCCGACGACGACGAGCGTGACGAGCACGCCCTTGGCGTTGTCGATCCGGACGTCGCGTGGCGCGACGCCCACCGTCTCCACGGGAACGGGAGCGGGAGAGGTCACGGCGCCACGGTAGAGCCCCGGCCCCGGGAACGCACGCCGCCGCCGACGCGTTGCGTAGAGTAGGCCCACACCACGACCCACGAGGAGAACCCCGTGAGCAACCCCGTACTCGGCGGCAAGAGCTCGATCTTCGGCTCGCCCCAGAACGCCGCTGCGATCGCCAGGACGTCGTCCACGACGATCGAGGCCGACCACCTCGAGGACCTCTACGCGGGCCCGTCAGCGGGTCCCGTGCAGACGGGCCGCATGACCTACGACGACGTCGTGGTGCGGACCTCCCTCACGCTGGGCGTCGTCATCGCCGCGGCGGCCGCGACCTGGGTGCTCGCGCCGCAGCTGTACATGGTCGGGCTCGTCGTCGGGTTCGTCCTCGGCCTCGTCAACAGCTTCAAGCGGGAGCCGAGCCCCGCGCTCATCCTCGCCTACGCGGCCGCAGAGGGCGTGTTCCTCGGCGGGATCTCCGCGATCTTCGAGCAGACGATGCCGGGCATCGCCATGCAGGCCGTCCTCGCGACCATGGCGACGTTCGTCGCCGTCCTCGCGCTGTACCGCTCGGGCAAGGTCCAGGTGACCGGTCGGTTCCGCCGCATCGTCATGGGCGCGATGCTCGGCTACCTGCTGTTCAGCCTCGTGAACTTCGGGCTCATGCTCTTCACCGACATCGGCGGCTGGGGCCTGCGCTCGGAGATCACGATCATGGGCATCCCGCTCGGCCTCATCATCGGCGTCGCGGCGGTCATCCTCGCCTCGGCGTTCCTCATGATGGACTTCGACCAGATCAAGAACGGTGTCCAGCAGGGCGTTCCGGCGAAGTACTCCTGGACCGCCGCCTTCGGCCTCACCGTCACGCTCGTGTGGCTCTACCTCGAGTTCCTGCGGATCTTCGCGATCCTGCGCGACTGAGACAACCGTCGCCGCCCCTGTCGCCGTCGCGCTCTGCGGCGGCCGACGGGGGCGTCGTCGTTCCCCCGCCCGCTCCCACGAAGGACGTCATGAAGTACGCCGAGCACATCGCCGACCTCGTCGGAGGCACCCCTCTGGTCCGGCTCTCGTCCGTGACGGCGGGACTCGCCGCGACCGTGCTCGCGAAGGTCGAGTACCTCAACCCTGGCGGCTCGGCCAAGGACCGCATCGCGCTCGCGATGATCGAGGAGGCCGAGCGCACCGGCGCCCTGCAGCCCGGAGGCACGATCGTCGAGCCGACGAGCGGCAACACGGGCGTCGGCCTCGCCCTCGTCGCCCAGCGCAAGGGCTACCGCTGCGTCTTCGTCTGCCCGGACAAGGTCTCCCAGGACAAGCGGGACGTCCTCACCGCCTACGGGGCCGAGGTCGTCGTCACCCCGACGGCCGTCCCGCCGACGCACCCGGACTCCTACTACTCGGTCTCTGACCGCCTCGTCACCGAGATCCCGGGCGCCTGGAAGCCCAACCAGTACGCCAACCCGCAGGGCCCGGCCTCCCACTACGCGTCGACCGGCCCCGAGGTCTGGGCGGACAC